>CADBOE010000048.1 GCA_902796205.1 uncultured Ruminococcus sp.
CGGTTTTCTTCGCCGGAGCGGCCTTCTTTTCAGGCTCGGCTTTCTTTGCCGGTTCAGCCTTTACTTCGGGCTCCGCCTTTTTCTCCGTCCCGGTTTTCTTCGCCGGGGCGGTCTTCTTCTCAGGCTCTGCTTTCTTCGCCGGGGCGGCCTTCTTCGCGGGCTCGGCTTTTTTCGCCGGGGCAGCCTTCTTCTCAGGCTCTGCTTTCTTCGCCGGAACAGCCTTCTTTTCGGGCTCGGCTTTCTTCGCCGGAGCAGTCTTCTTCTCAGGCTCTGCTTTCTTCGCCGGAGCAGCCTTCTTTTCGGGCGCAGACTTCTTCGCCGGAGCGGCCTTCTTTTCAGTTTCAGTTTTCTTTGCAGCTTCGGTCTTCTTTGCAGGCTCGGCTTTTTTTGCCGCAGCCGCCTTTTTCACTGTATCGGCCTTGCCTGCCGCTGCAGCATTCTTTTCCGGCATATCCTTTTTTTCATCGTTCTTCTTAGTTGTTTTTTTGGTATCAGCCATAAAAACCATTCCCTTCCGGCCCGGTGTCCGCTGTCAGTTCTTTCTCTTCCGCTCCCTCAGGAGCAAATCGTTAAGCTGCTTGATAATAACGGATTTTTCCGCACTGTCGTCCGTCCTCCGCAGCTTTTCCTGAAGCTGCTCGTAATCGAACCTGAATCTGAATTTGTCGATGTTTTTTCTGATCTCTTCCGCCGTTGTTCTGGCGCCTACATGTTCGAACTCATCAGTCAATCTCGACGCGAGGCCGGGCGAGCAGTCGTCAAGGATCTTCTCCCTGCTGACAGCGTACCCGTTAATATACCACTCATGCAGCAAATTGGCAAGTTTTTTGTTCTCTTCGAAGCGGAAATTGTCCCTGCAATCATCGGCATATACCGGGATCTCGCCGGAATTGTCCGCCAGAAAAATTATCATGCGTTTTTCGAGCCGGTCGAGCTTTTTCCCGTCCTCCGAAAGCGCGGCATCTTCGTCAGTGTTTGCGGCGTTGTCCTCGCCGCTCCGGACGTGTCTGTACACCTGTTTTACGCGTTCTTTTGAAAGCTCGGTGCCGCCGGCGATCCGCGCTTCCACGTCCTGTTTAAGAGAATATTCGTCTATTCCGTATTTTTCGGCGACGCGGCCGATATACACGGAACGCACCGCGGACGACGGCTCGGCGGCAATAACCGTCACTACCCTGCGCAAAAAATCGGGCAGCGACGCTTCGGAAGACGGCGGAAACGATGCCGCGGCAAGATCGATCTTGAACGCGACGAGCGTTTCGGCGGCGTCAACGACCTTCATAAAATCGTCATATGAATGCTTCCTCAGAAATTCGTCCGGATCCTTCACTTCCGGATCCACGACGGCAAGCTTCAATATGCGGACGCGCAATCCCTGCTGCTGAAGGATTTCCAGTCCGCGCACGGTGGCGTTCTGTCCGGCGCTGTCGCTGTCGTAACCGATAATCACTTCCTCGAAATACCTTTTGAGCAGTCTCGCCTGTCCTGTCGTGAGAGCCGTTCCGAGAGATGCCACGGCCCAGTCGATCCCCTTTTGATGGAGCGCGATGGCATCCATGTAGCCTTCGACGATTATAACGCGTTTCGAGCCCGATCTTCGAGCGAAATTGAGAGCGTACAGATGGCTTCCTTTATTGTACGCCGCCGTTTCAGGCGAATTCAGGTATTTCGGTTCGGAATTGTCGGTAACGCGGCCTCCGAACGCAACTATTTTCCCCATTTCATCAAATATGGGAAACATGACTCTGTTTCTGAATCTGTCGTAGCACCCGTCGCCTTTTTCACGTTTTTTGGCGAGTCCGGCGGCTTCCATCATCTCGGCAGAAACGCCGAGAGGTCCGTAAGTGCATATTTTTGTGAGCTGATCCCAGCTGTCCGGCGCGAACCCGATCCCGAATTTCTCCACCGTCTCCGGCGTCAGTCCCCTGCGCGCGACGTACTCCTTTCCCGCGTCGGAGCGTTTAAGCGATTCGCGGAAAAACGCCTGAGCTCTTTCGTTAAGAGAGAGAATATCGTTTTTAAGCTTCGATTTGTCGTCTTTTTCCGCGTTGCCCTCGTACTTTATGTCGACGCCGGCCCGCTCCGCCAGAAACTTCACGCTGCCCAGGAAATCAAGATTCTCGGCAAGCATGATAAAGTGAAATACGTTGCCGCCTTTCCCGCACGCGAAGCATTTGAATATGCCACGGCTCTCGCTGACGCTGAATGACGGCCTTTTGTCGTTATGGAACGGACAGAGGCCCTGATAATTCGAGCCGGAGCGTTTCAGGCTCACGTATTCGCTCACTACGGAAACGATATCGTTCTTTTCCCTGATCTCTTCTATCTGTGATTCGGATATCCGCAATGCCATTTCCGTCCCTCGCTCCTTCCGTCACGTTGCTCCGGCAGGCTGAGCAGCGCCGTAATAATATACAACGTCGAGCTCCTCCGCCGGGAGCTCTTTTTCAGCTTTCATGCGGGCAATATCTTCTCTCACGGCCCCGGCGATTCCCGGGTCGGTCTTTATATCGTAAAAAACGGCGGCGTAAACGTAATAATCGCCCTTGTATTCGGTAACGGCCGCCGTCCGGCCGCCGCCCGGGACGCTGTCGAGGATCAATCCGTACACTCCGGAATAGTCCGTGTCCATCCTGAAAACGCCGAAGCCCGATTCTTCGCTCCAGTCAGCCGGAAGGACGTACTTTTCAGCAGCTTCCGTTATCGCTTTTTCAAAATCATCAGCTTCGGAAATTGCCGCGGCGGCTTCCTCCGCGGCCGCTGCCGGATCATACGGATCGTCCCCCGGAGCGGCTCCGCCGCCTTCGAATCTGATCGTCCATATTTCGGCATAATCGTATTCGTCGGAGTGGAGCGAATAATATGAAGCGACCTCATCGTCGCCGACCTCTCCGGCGTTTTTGCGGCATATCTCGTCCGTAAGCGCCCCGATGACAGCAAGCTCGTAATAAATCAG
>CADBOE010000049.1 GCA_902796205.1 uncultured Ruminococcus sp.
ATTCATGGACAGGGAAAGATTAAATCTGCTTTCTCTCGGATTCGGAGAACGCGACGTCGCTCTTCTTACGCATTCGACTCCGCTTCGCGCGATCAACGCCGACGCGGCCACGGTATATATTCTCGACAGGATATTTGCCGTGATCGATGACGGAGGAAGCGCGAAAGGAATCGTTTTCCGCAACTGACGCGATACGATCCTGATTTTTCCGTGAAATTACTTATCAGCCGCGGATTCCGGACGGATATGTGCGAAAAAGGCGGCCTTATCATTGACAAAACCGGCTGCGATATTATACAATCACCGAGATGTGCACGCCGGCATAGGCGGGTACGTCGCAGCACGGAAGAGGTGGTTCTTATGCATATAGATACAAAATGTGTTCAGAGCGGCTACAGGCCTAAAAACGGCGAACCGAGAGTTCTTCCTATCATCCAGAGTACAACGTATAAATATGATACCGCAGAAGCAATGGGCGATCTTTTCGATCTCAAGTCCGACGGCTTCTTTTATTCAAGGCTCGCTAATCCGACCGTAGACTGCGTCGAGAAAAAAATCGCCGACCTCGAAGGCGGCGTGCTTGCCGTCATGACGTCTTCCGGTCAGGCCGCGTCACTGTTCTCGATTCTCAATATCTGCAAAGCGGGAGATCACGTCATTTCTTCCGCGGCGATATACGGCGGAACGTTCAATCTTTTCA
The DNA here is from genome assembly GCA_902796205.1 of uncultured Ruminococcus sp. Classification (GTDB taxonomy): domain Bacteria; phylum Bacillota; class Clostridia; order UBA1212; family UBA1255; genus UBA1255. The sequence continues at coordinate 701 of CADBOE010000049.1, forward strand.
ACAAAACGATGAGGGATATGGGGATCGACTTCACGTTCGTCTCTCCGGACATTACCGTCGAAGAGCTCGACCGTGTTTTCAGGCCTGAGACCAGATGCGTCTTCGGCGAAACGATATCAAATCCCTCTCTCGACGTCCTCGATATTTCTCTGTTTGCCGCCGACGCGCACAGACACGGCGTGCCGCTGATCGTTGACAATACCTTCGCGACTCCGGTGAATTGCCGCCCGTTCGAATTCGGCGCCGACGTCGTTACTCATTCGACGACGAAATATATGGACGGACACGCGTGCGCGCTCGGCGGAGTCGTTGTCGACAGCGGGAAATTCGACTGGAAGGCCTCCGGGAAATTCCCGATGCTCACAACGCCCGACGAAACGTATCACGGTATCGTTTACACAGACGCGTTCGGCGCCGCGGCGTACGGCGTAAAGCTGAGAACGCATATCATGAGAGACATCGGAGCGATGCAGAGCCCTCAGAACGCGTTCCTGCTCAATCTCGGGCTGGAGACGCTTTTCCTTCGCGTGGAAAGACATTGCGAAAACGCCGTGAAGGTCGCGAAATATCTTGAAAGCAGGATACCGGACGGCAGGATTACCTGGGTTGACTATCCCGGTCTGCCGTCGTACAGGCATCCGGAACGCGTTTCCAGATATCTTCCTAACGGTTCATGCGGCGTGGTTTCTTTCGGCGTGGCCGGAGGAAGGGAAGGGGCCGTAAAGTTCATGGAGGCGCTGAAGCTCGCGGCAATCGTTACGCACGTGGCCGACGCGAGGACGTGCGTTCTTCATCCTGCCAGCACGACTCACAGGCAGCTTTCTGACAAAGAGCTCGAAGAATGCGGCGTTTCTCCTGACCTTATTAGGTTTTCGGTGGGCATAGAAAATATAGAAGATATACTCGATGATATAAGCTCCGCTCTTGATATTTTATGATCGTGAACCGTACACGGGAGAGTTTTGATGGATAAGACATATCTTGAAAAAATCAAAGCAGCCGAGGAAGAAGCGGCCGGACTGATCGGCGAGGCGCGTGAACGTGCCCGTGCCTCTGAGCAGGAAGCTGCCGCGGAGGCGGAAAAAATCCTTGCCGATCAGATGAAGAAATCAGAGTCCAGAAGAGAAAATGAATTCGCCGAGGCTCAATATAAGATCAAAAAGATTTATGACAACAAGAAGACCGTCCTGACTGTCGGGCTGAATGACCGCAGGCTTAAAGCTTCCGGGCATCTCGACGAGGCGGCCGCGCTGATAATCGAAAGGATAACCGAGAACTGATGGCAGTTGCCGGAATGCGCCGCATGAGTTTTGTCGGGCTCGTGCGTGAAAAAGAAGAGATCTTGAACAAGCTCCAGGATTTCGGCCTTGTGCATATATCGTCGTTCAACGAGCTCGCCGCGTCTGAAGCGGCTGCGCGCGGTGACGACGACGGCGCTGATCTTTCCGATCCCGCGCCCGAGGAGCTGATGGCCGGAAACGACCTGTACGCCGGAATATCCGAAAAGCGCAAAATTCTGAAAAAATGCATCGAAGAACTGGCACCTTTCGACGAAAGGAAGAAGAGTCTGTTCTCTTTTCTGCGGCCCGTTAAAGCCGGAGAGATCGAAGACGCGTACGCCAGAAGGGAAAGCATTCTGGCCGAGGCCTATTCGGTCATTAAAACGGATGAGAAAATAAAAGACGCGGAGGAGGCGCAGGCGAGGCTCGAATCCGAGCTTTCTTCCATCGCTCCATGGAAGGCCTATCCGTACGTTCCGTCGCTGGCAAATACGTCTTTTACCGTTACGGAATTTCTCTCCGCCGAATCACAGAAGGAAGCCGACAGCTTTTCGGAAGCGCTGACCGCGGAAATACCGGAATCCGGTTCTTATATGATAAGCGCAGACAAAGGTCTTTATTGCTTTGCCGCAGTATGCCTGCGCGAAGATCAGACGAAGCTGGACAGACTGATCTCGTCCGGCAGGATCACACGATACGATTTTTCTAACGTCGACTCCGCTCCCGCCGAATACGCCGGAAATATTGAGAACTATTTAAGCAAACTCAGGGATTCCGTTTCCGCATTTAAATCGGACAGGGAGGAAGCGGCGCGGCATATCGGCGATTTCGAGATGCTTTACGACAGACTCGGGATCGAAGCGTCGAAAATGGTCGCCGACGCGAATTTCGCAAATTCATCCGTTACCTTCAGCTTTGAAGGATGGGTTCCGTCGAAAAACGAAAAGCAGATCAGAAGCATTCTCGAAGACGGTCATATCTGCCACGTGGAGTTCCGCGATCCGCGCGATGGCGAGCTTCCGCCGACGAAGCTTGAAAACGGCTTTCTCGGAGCTTCCATCGAACCGGTCGAATCGCTTTACAGCCTTCTGCGATACGGCCAGCTCGATCCTTCGGCTATCGCGGCCTTCTTCTACGCTCTGTTTTTCGGTTTCATGTTTTCAGATGCCGGATACGGCATAATGCTGACCGTGGCGTGTATTATCATATTGGTCAGGTGCAAGCTCAAGGAAAATATGAGAAAATATATCGTGCTGTTTCTCGTATCGGGAATTTCGACGATATTCTGGGGCGTTATTTTCGGCAGCTGGTTCGGAAATCTCGTCCAGACCGTGACCCGCGGAAGCTTTGCGCTGAAGCCGTTGTGGTTCGATCCGCAGGACAGCGCGAATACCGAGCATTTTCTCGCGTTTACCCTGCTTCTCGGAGTGATTCATCTTTTCACCGCGATGGCGATGAAAGCCGCGAATCTCATTGCGAAGGGCAAATGGCTTGACGCGATTTTTGACGTTCTGTTCTGGTATATTTTCTATATCGGAGAGATACTTTTCCTTCTTCCTTATATCCCTTATTACGGAAAGACGGCGTTCTGCGAGCGCTTCTCGCCTTACGGGATTTATTTCCTGCTCGCCGGATTCGTGCTTATACTTTTTACCAAGGGACGAAAATCCAAAAATCCGTTCATAAAACTGTTCGGAGGCATCACGTGCCTGTATTCGCTCGTCGATATGCTTTCGGACTGCCTGTCATATACGAGGCTGATGGCAATGGGACTCGCCACGTCCGTTATCATCAACGTGTTCAACTCGATCGCCGCGTCGGCCGCCGGACTCGACACCGCCGGGATAACGTTCAGGTTCATAGTTTTCGTGATTATTTTCGTCGCGGCCAACCTGTTCAATTTCGCCATCAACGCTCTGGGAGCGTACGTCAACGCGTGCAGGCTCACGTACATAGAATTTTTCGGTAAATGCTACGAAGGCGACGGAAGGGAGGATTCGCCCCTCCGCTTCGATACCGAATATGTTTATATAGAAAAAGACGATAAAGCAAACGTCAGGAGGTAACTTTTATGAATCTTTTCATGTTTTTGGCTGCCGCACCGGTTCAGTCAGCGCCGTCGTGGGAAAATCCGGCTAAATTTTTCAACTGGGGCGGCGTCGCCATTGCTCTCATCGGGGCCGCGCTTGCCGTTGTTCTCGCCGGAATAGGATCGGGCATCGCCGTTAAAAACGTCGCGTCCGCAGGTCTTGGACTTCTTTCCGAGGACCCCAAACAGTTCATGCCGGCGCTCGTTCTTTCGCTCCTTCCGTCGACTCAGGGCATTTACGGCTTCGTTATCGCGTTCATGATGCTCGGAAAAGTCACGGCAGGAATGGATTTCGCGAGCGGATTTTCGCTCATGCTCGCCGGCCTTCCGATCGGAATCGTCGGATTGCTCTCTGCCATTTTCCAGGGAAGAGTCGCAGCCGCCGGTATCCAGCTCGCCGCAAAGCAGCCCAAACACTGGTCGAGAGCCATGATCCTTACGCTGCTTGTCGAGATGTTCGCCCTTCTGAGCTTCATAATCTCGATATTCATGGTCAACAGGTAATCCGAAGGATCTGATTCTTATGTCCGACAACAGAAACGGTATCGACAGAATACTCGATAAAATCAAAGAATATGCCGATGAATCAGCCGGAAAGATCCTTTCCGAAAGCAACGCCAGGTCTGAGGAAGTGATCGGAAAAGCGCGGCTGGAGTCCGAAAGAAGAGACCTCGAGGACGAAAAAGCGTTTTCGGCGGAGCTGGAACGTTTCAGAGCGCAGTCGGAGTCCGACTACGCGGCTTACGAGCGGGACAAGGTCCTTTCACTGAAGCAGGAAATGCTCGCGGAAGCGTACGCTCACGCGGTGAAAACACTCGCGGGCTCATCGCCGGACAGAAAGCTTCAGCTTTACAGAAAATGGCTCGCAAAATACGGCGGAGAAGGCGCGTACAGCGTCATTCTGAACCGCGCCGACAGAGAGCTTCTCGGCGACGTCCTTCTTTCAGAGATGCGTCGCGGCGATTTTCCGGGCACCCCGCGGCTTTCCGAGTATTGCGCGGAGATTGCCGGCGGGCTGATTCTCGATTTCGGCGAAACGAGGATCGACGTTTCTTTTGAGGCGCTCGCGGCCGAGCAGAAGGGAAAAGCTGACGGCGAGCTTCTTGATATTCTTTTCCGGGAGGAGAAAGCCTGAAAATGAGGCAGGATACGAATTACGCATATGCCGTCGGAAGAATTAAAGTGATGGAGAACAGGCTGCTGTCGCAGTCGGATTTCGACACGCTCATCGAGGCTGACGACAACGCTTTTTTTGCTCTTCTTGCTTCGTGCGGCTATCCCGATCCACGGAAGGAAACGGACGGAGTCGCGGAAGATCGGACGGATCTTCTGAGAGCACATTCCGATTCTCTTTCGACATTTTTCGCCGACTGTGTCCGCGAGATCATATATTTTGCGCCCGAGCCCGACGTGCTGAGCATCTTTTTGCTTCCGGCCGACTACAACAATATCAAGACGTGCCTGAAATATCTTGCGGCCGTAAAAGAACCGGACGGGAGCGGTATCGCGGAGCGTCTCGTGAAAAACGGAAACGTTCCTCCTGACGTTATCTGGGACGCGATACGTCAAAAGAATTATTCTGCGCTTCCCGTCGGAACCGGAAAGGCGATAGCCGAGGCCCGGGAGGAGCTGTCGAAGACCGGCAGCGGAAGAAATTCGGACATTATTCTCGACAGAGCCTGCTTCGATCAGTTGTGCTCCGCGGCTGCCCGCTCTTCATTTCACACGAGGCGTTTCATGGGCAGATACCTGGAGATCTACGCGGACTGGAAAAATATCCTGTCAGCGCTACGGATCCGCGAATCCGGAAACGATATCGAACTGTTCCGCAAGGCGTATCTGAGAGGGTCGCTGCCCGCGGACCATTTTGTTCCTGTATTCACAAAAGGCTTTTCAGGGCTTGAGAATACTCCGTACCTCGAATCCGTCAAAGAGGCGCACGGCAGACGTTCGTACACTGAAGGAATGCCGGACCTGAACGAGCTTGAAAAGATAGCAGACGACTGTCTGGCGGATTATCTGCTCGCGGGCAGGACAGAGGCTTTCAGGATCAACGCCCTTACGGCGTACGTTGCGGCCCGCCAGCGCGAGATAACGAACGTCAGGATGATCATAGCGGGAAAACGAGGCGGACTCCCGCCCGAGAGCATAAGATTGCTGCTCCGCAAAACGGTCAACTGATGCATAACGGCGGATAAGAGCCCGGGAGATTGGTTAGGTATGGCGTACAATATTTCGGTAATCGGAAACAAGGAAAGCATATTGCCGTTCAGGGCGGCCGGCGTTCGAGTGTACGAATGCAACGGCAGAGGTTCTGCGCTCAAGGCTCTTAAAAGCGCAGCGGGCGATTCCGCCGTCATTTACGTCACGGAGGACGTTTTCGTGATGATACGCGACGAGATCGCCGAATATGACGACAAGCCGCTTCCGGCAGTCATACCGTTTCCCGGAACCTCGGGAGGCACCGGACTCGGAATGGAGCTGCTTAACGGTTCCGTCGAAAGGGCGATAGGAAGCAATATTCTTCAGGAATAACCGTTTCGCCGGCCGCGAAACGTTATTGAAAGGACGATTTTATGGTCAAAGGTGTTATATCAAAGATTTCAGGACCTCTGGTAGTCGCGTCAGGAATGCGTGCCGCGAATATGTTTGATATGGTCAGGATCGGAAGCCTCGGTCTTACCGGCGAGATCATCGAAATTCACGGCGACAGGGCGTCGATACAGGTCTATGAAGAGACGGCCGGACTGAGACCCGGCGAGGAGGTCGTCAGCACGGGACTGCCGCTCAGCGTTGAGCTCGGACCCGGATTGATCAAAAGCATCTTCGACGGCATTCAGCGTCCGCTTGAGGAAATGTACAGGATCCAGGGATATAATATCGGCCGGGGACTTACCCTTCCGGCGCTCGACAGAAACCGTAAATGGCATTTTGTTCCCTCCTGCAGGGCCGGAGACGCCGTTTCCGAAGGAGACGTGGTCGGAACCGTTAAGGAAACAGAAATTGTCACTCAGCGGATCATGCTTCCGAAAGGCGTAAGCGGAACCGTGACCGCTATCAGCGAGGGCGATTTTACTGTAACCGAACCCGTAGGGAAGCTTACCGACGCAAAGGGCATCGAGCACGATATCCTGATGATGTCGACATGGCCCGTCAGGATCGGAAGGCCTTATTCTCAAAAGCTTCCGCCTGTCCAACCTCTGTCGACCGGGCAGCGCAACATAGACACTCTCTGCCCGGTGGCTAAAGGCGGAGCTGCGGCGATACCCGGGCCGTTCGGCAGCGGAAAAACCGTCGTTCAGCATCAGCTCGCCAAGTGGGCACAGGCCGACATCGTCGTTTATATCGGCTGCGGAGAACGCGGCAATGAGATGACGGACGTTCTCAACGAATTTCCGGAGATAATCGATCCCAGATCAGGAAAATCGCTGATGGAAAGGACCGTCCTTATCGCAAACACGTCCGATATGCCCGTTGCGGCAAGAGAAGCATCCATATACACGGGCATTACGATCGCTGAATATTTCCGTGATATGGGTTACGACGTGGCCATCATGGCCGACTCTACCTCGCGCTGGGCGGAGGCGCTACGCGAAATGTCCGGCCGTCTCGAGGAAATGCCCGGCGAGGAAGGCTATCCGGCCTACCTCGGATCGAGACTTGCCCAGTTCTACGAGCGCGCGGGAATCGTACGTTCGCTTGGCTCGAAACCGAGAGTGGGTTCCGTCACGGCGATAGGCGCCGTTTCTCCTCCGGGAGGCGATATATCCGAGCCCGTTTCACAGGCTACGCTGAGGATCGTAAAGGTTTTCTGGGGCCTCGACTCGGCGCTCGCTTACGCGAGACATTTCCCGGCCATAAACTGGCTCAACAGCTATTCGCTTTACGTGAACAGCCTGACGCCCTGGTTCACAAAGAACGTTGCTCCCGACTGGATGGAAAAGCGCGGCACGATGATGCGTCTGCTCCAGAAGGAAGCCGAGCTCAACGAGATAGTCAAGCTCGTCGGCGTCGACGCCCTCTCGCCTCAGGACAGACTCGTGCTGAACGCCGCGAGATCGATCAGGGAGGATTATCTTCAGCAGGACGCGATGGACGAAATCGACGCGCACGCGTCGTATCCGAAAATGTACGGTCTCATGAGCCTCGTGCTCGAATATTATACACGCTGCCGCGATGCGATCACTCGCGGAGTCAGCTTCAGAGGGATCGATCATCTGAAGGTGACCGAGTGGATAGGAAGGATCAAATTCGTTTCCGAGGAGCGCTTCCCTGAGGAGCTTGCCGAAGTGCGCGCCGAACTCGACAGGGAGATCCGCGAACTTGAAGAGATGGAGCTGAAGGAATAATGCAAAAGGAATACAAGACAATAACTGAAATCGCCGGTCCGCTTATGATGCTGAACAGGATCACGGACGTATGTATGGGAGAACTCGGCGAGATAGCTCTTTCGGACGGCAGCCGCCGTATGTGTAAGGTTATGGAGATAGACGGGGACGTTGCCGTCGTTCAGCTCTTCGGCGCGTCGGCGGGCATAAACCCCGAGACAAGCTCGGTGCGCTTCCTCGGTCACGGCACGGAGCTCGCCGTATCCGAAGACATGCTCGGACGCGTATTCGACGGACTCGGCCGTCCAGTCGACGGGGGACCTGAGCTTCTTCCGGACAAAAGACTCGACGTGAACGGTCTTCCGATGAATCCGGCGGCGCGCGAATATCCCGCAGAATTCATTCAGACGGGCGTTTCCGCCATCGACGGCTTGAACACGCTCGTAAGAGGGCAGAAGCTTCCGATATTCTCCGCGTCCGGTCTTCCGCATTCGGAGCTCGCCGTACAGATAGCGAGGCAGGCAAAAGTTCTCGGCGACGACAGCCGGTTCGCGGTCGTTTTCGCCGCAATGGGGATCACGTTCGAGGAAGCGAATTTCTTTATCGAGGACTTCAAAAAAACCGGAGCGATCGGCCGGAGCGTTCTTTTTATCAACCTTGCCAACGATCCGTCGGTGGAAAGGATTTCGACTCCTCGAATGGCGCTGACGGCAGCCGAGTATCTTGCTTTCGAGAAGAATATGCACGTCCTCGTCATAATGACCGACATCACTTATTATTGCGAATCTCTCCGTGAGATTTCCGCCGCGAGAAAAGAAGTACCGGGCCGCAGAGGCTATCCCGGCTATCTTTACACCGACCTCGCGACGCTGTACGAGCGCGCCGGAAAAAAGCGCGGAATCGAAGGCAGCATAACGCTCATACCTATCCTCACGATGCCCGAGGACGATAAAACTCACCCGATCCCCGACCTTACCGGATATATCACGGAAGGGCAGATCATTCTTTCGAGAGAGCTTTTCAGAAAGGGCATTACGCCGCCGATCGACGTTCTTCCTTCGCTTTCGCGTCTCAAAGATAAAGGAATCGGAAAAGGAAAAACGCGCGCCGACCATTCGAATACCATGAATCAGCTTTTCTCGGCATACTCGCGCGGCAAGGAGTGCAAGGAGCTCGCGACCGTTCTCGGTGATTCCGCTCTTTCAGAGACCGATCTTCTGTATGCTGAATTCGCCGAGAAATTCGAGCAGGAATACGTTTCGCAGGGCTTCAGCAAAAACCGTACGATTGAAGAAACGCTCGATACCGGCTGGAGGCTGCTCCGCATTTTTCCGCGATCGGAGCTGAAAAGGATTAAAGACGAGCATCTTGACAAATATTACGATCCGGAAGCCTGAAGGTGATTTTGCATGGCGAGGTTAAACGTAAGCCCGACCCGCATGGAGCTGGGCAGATTAAAAAAAAGACTGGGCGTCGCCAGAAACGGCCACAAGCTTCTCAAGGACAAGCGCGACGAGCTGATGAAGCAGTTCATGAAGCTCATTCGCAGGAATCAGGAGCTGAGGCGCAATTGTGAAGCCGGCCTTGCGAGGGCCCAGAACGATTTCCTTCTCGCCGGAGCTCTTCTTTCCGACGAGACGCTGGACGCGGCTCTGATGCTTCCGTCGCGTTCGGTCACAGCCGAGGTGACGTTCAGAAATATTACCGGCGTCAGCGTTCCCGAATTTGATTACAGGATCACTTCAGGCTCGAAGGACTCTCAGTGCTACGGCTTTTCCGAAACGAATTCGTCGCTTGACCGTGCCGCCCAGTCGATGGACAGAATGCTTGAAATGCTGCTCGAGCTCGCGAGGATCGAAAAGGCGGCGAAGCTTCTCAGCTGCGAGATCGAAAAAACGAGAAGGAGAGTAAACGCCCTCGAATACGTTATGATACCTCAGCTCGAAGAAACGATCAAATTCATCAACATGAAAATGGAAGAAAACGAACGCAGCACAAGAATAAGGCTGATGAAGGTCAAGGACATGGTGCTCGAAAATAAATGACAAGGAGGACGTACATATGAAAATATGCTTTTTCGGTGCCGGGAACATGGGCGGAACCATACTTGAAGCGGTTATAAAAACGGGCGGACATTCGGTTTCTGTTTATGACCCGTCTCCTGACGTGCGCGAGCGCTTTGCTTCTTTTCAGGGCGTGACGTTTTGCGAAAGCGAAAGCGAAGCGGCAGCCGGAGCGGACCTTGCCGTGGTGGCCGTTAAGCCTGTTGTCATCCGTTCTCTTCTCGATAACGTCGAAAATGTGATCAAAGGCTCTTCAACGATCGTTCTCTCGGTGGCCGCCGGAGTGAAAATGCACGAATTTGTCCGGAGATTCGGACCGGATCATCCGGTCGTTCGCGCCATGCCGAATCTTCCCGCTCTCGTCGGATCGGGCTTTACCGGTCTTTATTTCAACGAAAAAGCTTCCCGGGATCCGAGAAAAAATATTATCGAAGATATATTCGGAAAGATCGGCGGGATCAGGCTCTGCTGCAATGAGTACGAGATCGACAAGATGATTCCCGTCACTTCGAGCAGCCCCGCATACGTTTGTCTGCTGATAGAAGCGATGGCGGACGGAGCGGTCAGGCTCGGCTTCAGACGCGACGAAGCGTATAAAATGTGCGCTCAGGCCGTGCTCGGAACGGCTGATTACATTCTCAAAACGAATATACATCCGGGCGCTCTGAAGGATATGATTTGTTCGCCGCAGGGTACGACCATCGAAGCGGTCGCCGCCCTCGAACGCGACGGGTTCCGCGCCGCCGTACTGGACGCGATGGACAAATGCTTCGACAAACTTAATCAGTGACGGTATCATGAAAAAAGTGGAAATATATACCGACGGCGCCTGTTCAGGTAATCCCGGGCCCGGAGGATATGCGGCGATGCTGATATACAGGGACAATATCACGGAGATCAGCGGGGGAGAGCCTCATACGACCAACAACCGCATGGAGCTCACCGCGCCCCTGAAAGCGCTCGAAGCGCTGAAGGAGCCGTGCGTCGTCACGCTCTATTCTGACAGTACTTATCTTGTTAACGCCTTCAACAACGGCTGGATATATCAGTGGGAAAAGGCGGGCTGGCGCCGCGGCAGGGATGAAGTGAAAAATCCCGATCTCTTCAAAAGACTTCTCGAGCTTTCGAAGATCCACGATATTACATGGGTCCACGTCAAAGGCCACGCGGATAACGAATACAACAACAGATGCGACGCTCTCGCCGTAATGAGATCTGTCGAGGAAAAAGAAAAGCTCCGTGAAAGCGATCCGGGGCGCGATATACCTTACGACGGACCGCTCGCCGAAATCGTACTCGATTCGGAAAGAAAATTCCACGGGCGCGTATTCGACATAGAAAAAAGATCGGTGAGGCTCGGAAACGGCTCCGTTCACGAACGCGAAATCGTATTGCACACTGGCGGCGCCGCGATAGTTGCAGTCGACGAAGATAACAACGTATGTCTCGTGCGCCAGTTCCGCTCCGCCGCGCAGAAGATCATGCTCGAGATCCCGGCCGGAAAGCTTGAAAAAGGCGAGGATCCGAAAGCTGCCGCTATCAGGGAGCTTCGCGAGGAAACCGGTCTTTCCGCCGATCCGGACAACGTGCGTCTGCTCGCTTCGGTATATGTTACGCCCGCGTATTGCACTGAAAAAATATATATTTATTTCACGCGGGTCAAGGGCGCGGCGGGAGATCCGCACCGCGACGCGGATGAACTTCTGAAATGCGAGACCGCTCCGTTCGGAGACGTCCTTTCTGACGTTTGCGCCGGCAGATGCGAGGACGCAAAAACGTCGCTCGGTATATTGCTCGCGTCGAAAATACTCGGTGAAAACCGCTGAAGGTACGTCTTCCGGGCGTGTCATGCGAACTTCCGGAATACTTCCCGTAAACTTCCTGATTTCTTCCCGCGCGTCCATGATAAATCTCCGCTCTCTCCGTTTGACTTTTATCCGTATTTGTTGTACTATAAACCGTAAAAATTTATTTCAGGGAGGCCTCTGCTTTAATGAAAAAAGGAGAGAGCATGGCCAAGGTCTACGAACCTTGTAACGCGGAAAAGCAGATATATGAAAACTGGGAAAGAAAAGGTTATTTCAAAGGTGAGATCGATCACTCGAAAAAGCCTTTTACTATTGTTATCCCGCCGCCGAACATCACCGGACAGCTTCACATGGGGCACGCGCTCGACGAGACGCTTCAGGACATCATAATCAGGTTCAAGAGAATGCAGGGCTACAGCGCTCTGTGGCTTCCCGGAACCGATCATGCCAGCATAGCCACCGAGGCGAAGATCGTCGACGCTCTCGCAAAAGAGGGGCTGACGAAGGAGAGCATCGGCCGCGAGGAATTTCTTAAAAGAGCCTGGGCATGGAAGAAGCAATACGGCAACCGCATAGTCACTCAGCTCCGTTCCCTCGGTTCATCCTGCGACTGGTCGCGCGAAAGATTCACGATGGACGAGGGGCTTTCGAGAGCCGTGCGCGAGGTATTCGTGCGCCTTTATGAAAAAGAACTCATCTACAAGGGCGAGCGTATCACCAACTGGTGTCCCTGCTGCAATACTTCTATCTCCGATATCGAGATTGAATACAGCGAGGACGACGGTTTTTTCTGGCATATCAGCTATCCGTTCGCCGACGGAAGCGGCGCCCTGACGATCGCCACGACGCGTCCGGAAACTCTTCTCGGAGACGTCGCCGTCGCAGTCAATCCGGAAGATGAAAAATACAGGAATATCATAGGCAAGATGCTTATTCTTCCTCTTGTGAACAAGGAGATCCCCGTCATCGCCGACGGTTACGTCGATCCAACGTTCGGTACGGGCGCCGTGAAGATCACGCCCGCGCACGACCCCAACGACTACGAGGTCGGAAAACGCCACGATCTTCCCGTCGTCAGGATAATGGACGACAGGGGATATATTAACGAAAACGGCGGCAAATACGCCGGAATGGAGCGCAGCGAGGCGAGAAAGCAGATCGTGGAAGACCTGAAGGCGCTCGGACTTCTCGTGAAAATTGAGCCTCACAAGCACAACGTGGGTCATTGCCAGCGCTGCCACACCGTGCTGGAGCCTTTCGTGTCAAATCAGTGGTACGTCAGAATGAAGCCTCTCGCCGGACCGGCCATCGACGCCGTCAGAAGCGGAAAGATAAAGTTCGTTCCGGAAAGATTCGCAAAAATATATTACAACTGGATGGAAAACATCCAGGACTGGTGTATTTCGCGTCAACTCTGGTGGGGTCACCGGATCCCGGCGTTCTACTGCGCGTCGTGCGGTCATATTACCGTATCGAGAACGGATCCCGAAAAATGCGAATGCTGCGGAAGCACGGAACTTACGCAGGATCCCGATACTCTCGACACGTGGTTCAGCTCCGCGCTGTGGCCTTTTTCCACGCTCGGCTGGCCGGATGAAACGGAAGATCTTAAATATTTCTATCCGACCGACGTGCTCGTGACCGGCTATGACATCATTTTCTTCTGGGTCGCCAGGATGATATTCTCCGCGTGCGAACAGATGGGCGAGGTTCCTTTCAGAACGGTGCTCTTCCACGGACTCGTAAGAGATTCGCAGGGCAGAAAGATGTCGAAGTCGCTCGGAAACGGCATCGATCCTCTCGACGTTATCGACAAATTCGGAACCGACGCGCTTCGCTTTTCTCTCGTTACGGGCAATTCTCCCGGAAACGACCAGAGATATCTCGAGGAAAAAGTCGAGGCGGCCAGAAATTTTGCAAACAAGATCTGGAACGCGACGAGATTCGTTCTGATCAATTTCGACGAGGATCCCGATTTCGGAAAGATCGATCCCGCTCGCTTTACGACGGAAGACAGGTGGATCCTGTCCGCCTCGAACCGGCTCGTTTCGGAGGTTACCGAGAACCTTGAGAAATTCGAGCTCGGCGTCGCGCTTTCCAAGGTTTACGATTTCGTATGGGACGTATATTGCGACTGGTATATTGAGATCGTGAAGCCGAGGCTTTTTGACGCCGGCAACGAATCGAGACTCGAGGCGCAATATGTCCTGAACGAGGTCCTTGTGAAATGCATGAAGCTCCTTCATCCTTTCATGCCTTTCGTTACCGAAGCCATTTACCAGAAGCTTTACGCCGACGCCGAGAGCATAATGATCTCGAAATGGCCCGAATGCGACGCCGGATGCTCTTATCCCGGAGAGGAGGCAGCCATCGACTATATGATCGAGGCGGTGAAGCGCATCAGAAATATCAGGCACGAAATGAACGTGCCGTCGTCGAAAAAGGCTCATATCACAGCCGTCTGCTCCGATCCTTCAAAGGCGACGATACTTTCCTCCTGCGAAACGATGCTTAAGAATCTCGCCTATTGCGCCGGACTTACGGTGCAGAACGACAGAACCGGGATCGCTTCCGACGCCGCCTCCGTGCAGCTCGAGGGCGCGGTCCTGTATATGCCGCTTGAGGAGCTGATCGACGTCGAAAAGGAAATTCAGCGGCTTACGGCGGAAAAGGAAAATCTCGAAAAGGAGATAGCGCGCGTTTCCGCGAAGCTCGCGAACGAAGGCTTCGTTTCAAAAGCTCCCGCGAACGTCGTGGAAGGCGAGAGAGCTAAGCTCGAAAAATACAGATCTATCTATGAAAGCACAGTGCAGAGATTGCGCGATATGAATGAAAGGTGATGGAACATGCTTAAAGTAAGTGAAATCGTAAAAATTCTTGACGCCGAAGTCCTTACCGGCGAAGAGAATATGGATCTTGAGATCTATTCGGGATGCGGCGCCGATCTTATGAGCGACGTTATGGCTTTCGTAAAGGAAAGCGTCATCCTCTGCACCGGTCTCGTTAATCCGCAGGTTGTGAGAACTGCAGAGATGATGGACATCAAGGTCCTTTGCTTCGTACGCGGAAAAGTTCCCGGCGAAGCCGTGATCGAGCTTGCCAGGGAAAAGGGGATAACCATACTGGCCACGAGGCAGCCTCTGTTTATCTGCTGCGGTCTGCTTTACAGCAACGGTATCAAAGGCAGGGGTGTTTGGAATTGAGCGAAGCTATCGTTAAATTGCATTACGATATTGACGCCGAGGATTTTACGACAGCCGGCGAGGCTTCGAGCGGAGTAAAGAAGACTCTTACGAGACTCGGCGTGAATCACGAGGTAATAAAGCGCGTCGCCATAGCGATGTACGAGGCGGAGATCAACGCCGTCATACACGCGAACGGCGGAACGGCGGACGTCGAGATCACTCCTGAAAGAGTTACCGTGATCATCGCCGACAACGGCCCCGGCATACCGGACCTCGATCAGGCAATGACGCCCGGCTGGTCGACCGCGACCAATCTCGTACGCGAGATGGGCTTCGGCGCCGGAATGGGACTTCCGAACATGAAACGTTATACGGACGAAATGTACGTCGATTCAAAAGTCGGAGTCGGTACGAAAGTAACGCTGATCGTCAATATGAACCGGCAGGGCGCCTGATCCGCGTCCGGAAGGACGTCCTGGCGGCGAGCATCCGGAAAGGTGAAAGATAATGGCTGAATATTTTCATTCCGTGACACTTGAGGAATCCTTGTGCATGGGATGTACCAATTGCATAAAAAAATGTCCCACAGACGCCATTCGCGTTCAATCCGGAAAAGCGAGGATAATGAACGAACGATGCATCGACTGCGGCGAGTGCGTCAGGACGTGCCCTTACAAGGCGAAGGTAGCCCAGACCGATCCGCTGGAGCTCATGGCGGATTACAAATACACGATCGCTCTTCCGGCTCCCACTCTCTACGTGCAATATGACGTCGGCAAATTCGACCGAGCTCGCATTATGACAGCGCTCAAAAAGATCGGCTTCGATTACGTTTACGAAGTAGCTCGCGGCGCCGAGATCGTGACCGAGGCGAGCAACAGATATCTCGCCGAGCACCGTGAGATCAGGCCGATGATCTCCTCCGCGTGTCCGGCCATAGTCCGGCTTATCCAGGTGCGTTTTCCGAGCCTGCTTCCTCAGATCATGCCCGTAAAATCTCCCATGGAGGTCGCGGCCTCTAACGCGCGAAGGGAGTTTTGCGAAAAGAATCCGGGCGTTTCCCCTGAAGACGTCGGCGTTTTCTTTATTTCGCCCTGCGCGGCGAAGCTTACGAGCGTAAGAAATCCGATAGAGGTCGAAAAATCCTCCGTTAACGGCGTTTTCTCAATAAAAAGCGTGTTTTTCAAGCTGCTCAAGCAGATGGGAAAGCCTTTTGAGTCGGAAAATATCACTCAGTCCGGCTTCAGCGGAGTAAGATGGCATACGATAGGCGGCGAGGCGAAGGGCATAAGGTCGGACAATATTCTGTACGTTGACGGCATTCAGAACGTTATCAAGATCTTCGAGCAGCTCGAGGACGACAAGCTCAGCGACGTCGATTTCATAGAGGCCGCGGCTTGTCCCGGCGGCTGTCTCGGTGGCCCGCTCACCGTCGAAAATCTTTACGTCGCAAGGGCGAGGAGCTTCAGGCTCAAATCGTCTCTTCCCAAAATGATAAAGGAAGTACAGGAAATCGAGCTCGATAACTCGTCGTTTGATAAATATCCGGAGCATCTCGACGTGACCACACTCGATTCGGATATATCCAAGGCGATGCAGAAGCTGCAGCTCATGGACGAGATATACGCACAGCTTCCGGCTCTCGACTGCGGAGCGTGCGGCGCGCCGAGCTGCAGAGCGCTTTCCGAGGATATCGTCCGAGGAACCGCTAAGATCACGGATTGCGTATTCGTGCTAAAGGAAAGGGTCAGGAGCCTCGCGAAGGAAATGATGGAGCTCGAGGATCTGATACCGCCTACGATGGAAAACAGGAAATGACCGATTTCAGGTCATTCTTTACCGAAAGGAAGTATATAAAATGACAGTAAAAGAAGTTGCCGAAAAACTTGGGCTCACCGTTCTCACGGGCGAAGGCGAAAAGGAGATCACCGGATTTTACTCATGCGATCTGCTGAGCTGGGTCATTTCTCACGCCAAAGCCGGGGATATGTGGGTCACGGTAATGAACAATATCAACATCCTTGCCGTGGCGTCGCTCGTTGACGTCGCATGCATCGTCATCCCCGAGGGCGTTGAGATATACGACAATCTCGCCGAACGCGCCAACGAAAAGGGCATAACCATTCTTGCCACCGAACTCAGCGCGGCCGACGTCATCATAAGATCCTCCGACGCCGTGAGGGGCATCGACGCCTGAAGTAACGTGACGATGAAAAGTACCGTGAGAGTGGATCTGCATATGCATTCATGTCTTTCGCCGTGCGGCGACGCGGAAATGACGCCGGCGAATATAGTGGGTTTTTGCGCTCTCAACGGGCTTGATGCCATTGCTCTTACGGATCACAACATAATGCTCAACGTTCCCGCGGCGGTCGAGGCCGGAAAGGAATACGGCATCACCGTGATCCCCGGGATGGAGCTTGAGACCGTCGAAGAGATACACGTGGTCTGCCTCTTTCCGAAGCTCGGAATGCTCGAGGAATTTCAGAAAAAAGTCACCGGCTCATACGAACAGATGCCGAACAAACCGGAGATTTTCGGGAATCAGGTCATAATGGACGCGGATGACAACGTCACCGGCGAATATCCTTATATGCTTCTTTCTCCGACGGGCATCTCGATCGACGAGGCTATCCCTCTCGTGATCGGAATGGGCGGTATCGCATATCCGGCGCACGTTGACCGCGATTCGTACAGCGTTCTCGCGAGCTTCGGCGCGATGCCGTACGGTTATCCGCTGAATTTCGCGGAGATTTCGTACGAATGCGACCTCGACGTCTTTTTTGCGAAATTTCCGTTTATGAAAGATTATTCGCTGATCCACGCGTCTGACGCCCATTATCCGCAATTTCTTGCCGATCCGGGAGCTGAGCTCGAAGTCGAGTCGAACACGCCCGAAGGGATCATCAAGGCGCTTTTCGATCTTCCGAGAGGCAAGATACTCTGATCCGCCTCCGCCACGGAACGGAACGATACGATACGTTTTTAAGGTAAATTATGAAAAGAAATAACATTTTAATTTCATCGCTGATAACGATCTGCGCGGCGGTCATGCTTCTTTCCGCCTCCTGTGCGGTCGGGCAGGCTGATCAGCCTGCCGGAACAATCAGCATAAATACGTTCGCACCTGCTTCCGCATCCGCACCCGCCGCCTCCGCTGCGTTGCCTTCGTCTTCCGTGCTTCCGGCGGATTCGACGCCGGAAATCACCCCGGAGCCCACCGTGACGCCGCCTCCGACCGAGGAACCCACGGAAAGGCCTCCCGTCGACTCCCTCGTATTCAACGTTTGCGCCGACACAGAGGGCGAGTCGGTAAAGGTTCTCTGCGCGCCGTCAAAGGACGCGCCGGAAGGATATAAAGACAACGTTCTTGCGAATATTTTCGACAATAACGAAGCCACGTACTGGTCATACAGAAACAGCAAGCTCGACGTGCAGCTCGTCCTTGAATTCAGGATCCCCGTGTACCTTGAGCTCCTTGACAACTGGTGGTTCACGCTCGATAAGATATATTATTACGACCTTTATACGAAAATGGCCGGCGGCGGATTTGAAAAAGCCGTCGACAGGAGCGAAAACACTTCCTCCGACGAGACCCAGGACAGGATCGGAGCCGGACCCGTCGAAGCCGTCCGCTACGATTTTTACGATAACAGCCTCATGAACAAGTGGGTTCAGTTCGCCGAGGTATATATGAAGGGGGCCGCGTTCGGTTCGGATGATTTTGAGATCGACTACGCTAACAAGGTCATCAGGATACCTGGAGAAATCAGCTCAGAGGAATTTGTCGCTCATCTGAACCTGTACGGGAAGATCAGACTGTCGCTCGGTAACACCGCCGACAGGCCGGACACCGTTACGGACGCGTCCGTTCTTCGCGTCGAGGCGTATAAAATGACCGACGATTATTATATCGAATACCTTCCTTCCGCGAATTGAAGCCATGACGAGCGTTGCCGCCAGAGAAATTTATCTTGATTTTTGCGACGGACGTCCGAATGACGGCGCCCCGTTGCTCGCAAGAGCCGCCGTCCGCGAAAACGGGATCCTCGTAGAATATGAAGAATATTCCGGCGGATTGCGCGAAGGCGACATTTATTGCGCTGCGTCAGGCGATTACGTAAGGAACCTGAATTCCTGCTTTCCCGTTCTCCATGAAACCGGCGGAGGCTCTCCCGTAAAAGGATGTCTCCGTGTTTCCGAACCGCCGGCGTCACGTTCGCTCCTCGTTCAGATCGTATCGGTACCGGGCGGAACGAAAGCCTGCCGCCTGACCGACAGACCCAAAATCAGCGGCCGCTACGCCGTTCTCATCATGAATTCCTCGGGCGGAAACGTTTTTATCTCGAAGAAGCTATCAGGTCCCGAAAGCAAAAATACGGCTTCGCGTATGGCGGAAGGAATCATTGCCGTTTTCGGCGCGAAGCTGTCTTCGTCCGGTTATGACGTCCTGCTCAGAACTGCTTCCGCCTCCGTTTCGTCCGAAGAGGTAAATGATTGCGTAAAAGAACTTCTTGAGAAAGCGGATGCGATTACCGTCGATTTCGAAGAAAAAGCGCGAAACGGGAGCTGCGGCCTTGTTTTCGCCTTATCGCGCGCCGACAGGCTGCTGAATTGTTACCGGGCCGATACGGTAAACGCCATCTATACGGAGTCTGGCGCGGCCGCCGATATGATAATGCGGGATCATCCCGAATTCAGGAATATAGTTCACGTCACCCGCGCCGGGGCTTTTGAAAGATCGGGGATAATCGAAGAATATTCACGTATCTCCGGAAGGACCGTCCGCCTTCCTTCCGGCGGAAATATCATTATCGACGTCACCGAGGCGATGACCGTGATAGACGTTAATTCCGCCTCAGGTACCACGGGCAGGAACCGCAGAGAGCTTATACTGAATACAAACCTTGAGGCGGCTTCCGAAATATCGAGACAGCTCCGGCTCAGGAATCTTACCGGCATAATCGTCTGCGATCTGATCAACATGGATCGCGTCGAAGACGAGGAGGCCGTAATAACACGGATGCGATCATTGCTTGCGCCGGATCCGTCAAAAACGGAAATTTTCGGCTTCACAACACTTAAAATGCTTGAGATTTCGCGCTCCGCCGCGAGATAGCCGAAAGCCCTTCCGCACTCGCTTTTAAGGCGCTCCGGACCGGGCGCCGTCCCCTCGGAAATACGGCCGGACGACGATCCTTCAAACGGCCGGAAAAAGTCGCCCGGTATTTGACTTTTGCGGCGAAAAGCGTTATTATGACCAAAGTAATTTCATATTGGAGGATTTATTATGTCTCTTTCAACAATCGTTTCCATATCGCACGAATACGGCGCAGATCCCGCGTTCGTTCTCGCCGGCGGCGGAAATACTTCCTTTAAAACAAAAGATTTCCTTTTCGTGAAGGGTTCCGGAACGACTCTCGCCACCATTACCGAAGATGGTTTTGTGAAAATGAACAGAGCGAAGCTCTCGGCTATGTTTGAAAAACGCTATCCAAAAGATCAGACGAAGCGCGAAGCCATGGTGCTCGAGGACATGATGGATGCCAGAGAAAAAAGCGAGCTTTCCAAGCGTCCGAGCGTCGAGACTCTGCTTCACAATCTTATAAATTACACTTACGTTGTTCATACTCATCCCGCCGAATTCAACGGCCTCACCTGCGGACAGAGCGGCAAGAGAGCGGCGAAGCGCCTCTTCGGAAACGATTTCGTCTGGGTCGATATCTGCGAGCCCGGTTACGTTCTTGCAGCCGAGCTGAAGAAGAAGATGGACCGCTACAAGAACGATACCGGCAAAGACGCCGATTTCATTATTCTCCAGAATCACGGCATATTCATTGCCGCCGATACGAAGAAGGAGATCGAAACGAAAACGAAGCAGATCTTCGCTCTGCTCAGATCCAAGATCAAAAAGACGCCCGACTTTTCGCCGGTCGAATTCGACAAGGAAAGAGCGGCGTTCATCGCTCCCGCGATCAGGATGATGCTCTCCGACGGCGAGAAAAAGCCCGTTATCACGTTCCGCACGAACAAGCAGATAATGCAGTTCGTCAGGGACGAGGAAAGCTTCGCGCCGGTTTCTTCCGCGTTTTCTCCGGATCATATAGTTTATTGCAAGCCCTGGCCGCTTTTCGTAAAATGCGTTCCGGAGCTCGACGAGCAATATGATCTTATCAGGAAGGGCATAGATGATTACCGCGCGAAAAACGGCTTCGCTCCCCGTATTATCGCCGTGCAGGGTCTCGGCATTTTCGCGTACGGCACGAACAAAAAGAACGCCGACATATGCGTCGACGTTTTCACCGACACGTGCAAGATAGGCGTTTATTCGCAGAATTTCGGCGGTCCTCTGTTCATGACGCAGTATATGATCGATTTCATCTGCAACTGGGAAGTCGAATCGTACAGATCGAAGGTATCTCTCGGCGGCGGCGTGTCCAGAAGGCTCGACGGAAAGATCTCCATCGTCACCGGATCCGCGCAGGGCTTCGGACAGGGAATAGCCGAATATATGCTCGAAGAGGGCGCAGACGTCGTAATCGCCGACCTTAATTACGATCTTGCTAAAGCGAACAGCGACAATATGAACGCGAAGTTCGGAAAGAACAGAACCATCGCCTGCAAGGCCGACGTCGGAGACGAGGCGTTCGTGACGGATATGGTATATACCTGCGTGCTCGAATACGGCGGACTCGACATTTTCGTTAACAACGCCGGCATCGCGATCGCCGGAGCGCTCGAGGAGATGACTCAGCAGAGATTCGAGCTCGTTACGAAGATCAATTATACGGCTTATTACCTCTGCGCGAAGCTCGCGTCGAGGATAATGAAGATACAGCACAGATTCGATCCCGACTATTATATGGACATTATCCAGATCAACTCCAAATCCGGTCTTTCCGGCTCGAACAAGAATTTCGCGTACGCCGGAAGCAAATTCGGAGGAATAGGACTCACCCAGAGCTTCGCTCTCGAGCTCGTTCCGTATAATATCAAGGTCAATTCGATCTGCCCCGGAAACCTTCTCAACGGTCCGCTGTGGTCCGATCCGGTCAAAGGCCTTTTCGTTCAGTATTTCAAAGCCGGAAAGGTGCCAGGAGCGAAAAGCGTCGAGGACGTCAGAAGGTATTACGAGGAAAAGGTCCCCATGCACAGGGGATGCGAGATCATCGACGTCGCGAGAGCCATCTTCTATATCGTCGAGCAGAAATACGAGACCGGCCAGGCCGTTCCGGTCACCGGCGGACAGGAAATGCTTAACTGATGCGTACTTCGCCCACGCAAATCGTATATGACAGCTGACGTGCTGTCGGAAACAATTTGAATTGCTGCGGTAAGATGCTCGCCTGTAAAGCATTTTACCGCGCTTTACTGTAAGATGACCGGAGATAAAT
>CADBOE010000050.1 GCA_902796205.1 uncultured Ruminococcus sp.
AAGAAAGAAGATGCCGGAAAGCGCATCGTTTATAACAATAAGGAGACGATTTCTATGACCAGAATTTTTAAAGTCGAAGGCATGATGTGCTCTCATTGCGAAGCGCGTGTGAAAAAAGCCGTTGAAGCGATTCCCGGCGTGGTGAGCGCCGCTCCGGATCACGAGAAAAATATCTGCGAAGTCACTGCCGGACCCGACGTGAGCGACGACAGCATCAAGGCTGCGATCACTGAGCAGGGATATACGGTTCTTTGACGGATTGAGGTAATCGTCAATACCCGTCGGTTCCGGTGTTCAGTCGCTGCGCCGGGCTTTTCCGGCCCGACGCACTCTGTTGATATATCTTTCAAATTCACCGGATTCGATGAAAGAAGCGAGCACGAGCTGTTCAAACGTCGGAACGGGGCATGAATATAATTCCGAAATTGATTCATATCTGGCTGACTCCGTCCCGGGCAGGACCATATATGATATCCTGAGCGCGGGGGACAGCGTGACGGAAAAGGTATTCATGTATATGACGTTGTCTCTGTCTGTCATTGCGAACAGCGGCCTCGACGGGCTTTTTGAAAGCGTGAATTCGGATTCGACGTCATCTTCTATGATATATTTGGATATTGCGTTCGCATCGCCGCAACCTGCCCATTTGAGATACTCGCGGCGCTTTGCCGGCGTTGCCGTGACTCCGGAGGGAAAGCTTCTGTACGGCGTAACGTGCAATACGTCGGCCTCAGTCTTTTCGAGAGCCTCTGAAGCTATGCCGTCGGGACCCAAGGGGAGCAATTCCGTCTTAACGCCGCCGGCGCCGTATATCAGAGCGATCTTTGAATAAGAAGGAGATTCTATCGCGAACGTTTTATTGCGTCCGAGAAGCTGGATCAGCCGTTCGTACAGGTATTCCGACCCGGAGCCTATGACTATCTGGTCCGGACTGCAGATTATGCCACGGCTTCTTCCAAGAAATCGTGAAAGAGCGTTTCGCAGTTCGCCGTTCCCGCGTGAAGGCGATTTTTCAAATATTCCGATCCCGTACCGGGTCAATATCTGTCTGGCTGTCCTTGACCATGACGTAAAAGGAAAATCATCCCGCGGAAGGGCCCCGGCTCTCATCGGTTCTGGCGACGGCAATCCCGTTCCGACGCCGGCAGGGGGATTGTACCTTCCGTCGGGGGTGTTTACGTAATATCCGGACCGCTCTTTTGAAACGATATATCCTTCGTCCGCGAGCATGGCGTAAGCGTGCTCGACCGTAATGAGGCTTAGTCCGGTATTGGCAGCCGCCGCACGCTTTGACGGCAGCTTTTCGCCTGGTCGGTAAAGTCCTTCCGATATTTCTTCGGCAATCCGTCTGTAAAGAGTAAGATATTCGGGAATTCGGCCGTTTTCGGCATTTTTTGACGCGGCGTTCACTCGTTATCCCTCGCTTTAAAATTCTTTTCGTTTTCTGTTTTTTTATGATTGCCGTTTCGGCGTGTCGCGCTATGGTACCGGGGGGTCTGCGGAAACCGGGCATGCCGATCCGCCGAACCGATAATACGATGATCCGCTGATCTGACAATCTGGTCATATAAAAGAATCAAAAACTGGTTATTTATATATGACCAGAATCAATATAAACTATACTCCGACCGAAAGTCAAGAAAGACTTCGCGTCATGGAGGGTTGCGCTATGATCTCATTTACAAATATCAAAAACAAAACGCTCTGGGTATGCATCACCGCTGTTTTTATGGGGATCAATATCCTTATGAGTTCTTTCGGAGTACCGGTTCCGGGCGGGAGAATGTACCTTAACGACGTTATCATATGCGTTTCGTCACTTGTACTCGATCCCGTTACCGCGATGCTCGTAGGCGGAATCGGCGCGTTTCTCGGTGACTTTTTCTTTTATCCGGCTCCGATGTGGGTGTCGCTCGTCACGCACGGACTTCAGGCTGCGGTCATATCGCTCATTGCCCACAAGGTCCTCCGGAACAGACGGTTTCTTGCGGGAGCAATCGGAGTCGCGGTCGGCGCGGTGATAATGATCGTCGGCTATACTCTCGGACGCGCTTTCATCTACAGTACGCCTCAATATGCGATAATCAAGCTGCCGTTCCAGATTCTTCAGGCGGTATTCGGCGCGGTTGCCGGATGGATAATCGTTTTTCCGCTCGGAATCGGCCGGCTTTTCGGCCGGCACGTCGAGATATACGGCGCTAAAAACAATCAATCTAACAACAAAATTTAAATTCGGTGATCGTTTCATCTGATACCGCTCGTCCCGCTCTGAAAGGGCTGTCTGCATCCTGAAACGCGTGTCTGTCCCCCGTTGCCGGAAGAAACCGGAAGATTCCGGAAGCTCCGGAACGGGGGCTTTCATATTGCCGCGTACGGCGTCGAAAAATGTCGAAAATGTCGAAAACCCATCTCTGTCCCCCGTTGCCAATCTTTGGTATTTCGGGAAATAACAGGAAATAATTTCGCGGAACGCTTGGTATAGCTTGATCCCGGCTCATTCCGCCGTTGATGCAGGAAGGAGCGAAACGCGGGTCTGTCCCCCGTTGCACCCCCCGCTGCACCCCCGTTTCACCTGCCCCGTTGCAATTGCAATGAAGCAGAAAAAATAGTCGTTGACAGCGGCGGCGCGTTATGGTATCATTGTCAAGCGTTTCGGGTTGACAACGCGCTGCCGGCCCGCGACGTGACGTCCGCAGGAGACAGCCGTCTGAGATCCGGAATGTGGAATCAGCAACGGCGAATGGCGAAGGGAGAGCGAGCTTGAATGGAACCGAAATCTGAAATGTACGAGATGGGCATGCTCATGGATTTTTACGGTTCACTGCTTACCCGGAACACGCTGGACGTTATGGATATGTATTACAGCCAGGACATGAGCCTGGCCGAGATCGGCGAGGCGCTCGGCATATCGAGGCAGGGAGCTCACAGCTTCATTACAAAAGGAAAGCAGCAGCTTCTTGAATTCGAATCGAAGCTCGGGATGTACGGCAGATTCAGAAAAATAAAAACGGCTCTTGAGGACATTCAGGCGGACCTGAGCCTCATTGACACGGAAGCCGTTTCCGGATACGAAAAAGAGCTCGTCGAGCACATGAGAAGCAAGATAACGGACGTTATCGCGGAACTGTAGGACCGCACTGGAGAAATATAATGGCATTTGAAAGTTTATCCGCAAAATTGCAGGCCACCATAAAAAGGCTCAGAGGACAGACGAGAGTCAGCGAAAAAGACGTTAAGGAATTCATGCGCGAGATCAGGATGGCGCTGCTCGAAGCCGACGTCAACTATAAGGTCGTAAAAGACTTTATTTCCGCCGTCTCGGAAAAGGCTGTCGGACAGAGCGTGCTTGAAAGCCTCTCCCCGGGACAGCAGATAGTGAAAATCGTTAACGACGAGCTCGTGACCCTTCTCGGAGCCGACGACTACAAGCTGAACTTCTCCAAACAGCCTCCGAACGTCATATTGATGTGCGGACTGCAGGGAGCCGGTAAAACGACGGCCAGCGCGAAGCTCGCGCTGAATCTCAGAAAGAGCGGCAGAAAGCCGCTGCTCGCAGCGTGCGACGTGTACAGACCGGCGGCCGTGAAGCAGCTGGAGGTACTCGGCAGACAGATCGACGTCCCCGTATATACGGAAGAAAGCGTGAAGCCCGTCGAAATCGCCAGAAACGCTGTAAAAAAGGCGCTGAGATCGCTTAACGATACGGTTATAGTGGACACGGCTGGCCGCCTTCAGATAGACGAGGAAATGATGAACGAGCTGAAGGAACTCAGGAAAGCTCTTGATCCTTCCGAGATACTGCTCGTTGTTGACGCCATGACCGGTCAGGAGGCTGCAAACGTGGCGAAAGCGTTTAACGACGACCTCGACGTCACCGGAGTCATCCTGTCCAAGCTTGACAGCGATACGAGAGGCGGCGCCGCCCTTTCGGTGCGGTCGATAACCGGAAAGCCGATCAAATTCGCTTCGAGCGGTGAAAAACTCAGCGAATTCGAGGTGTTCTATCCTAAACGCATGGCCGAGAGGATACTCGGCATGGGAGACGTGCTCACCCTGATCGAGAAAGCGCAGGAGATGTACGACGAAAAGCAGGCAGAGGAACTCGAAAAAAAGATCCGGGCTCAGACGTTCACGCTCGACGACTTCCTTGCGCAGCTCAGGCAGATCAGAAAGATGGGAGGACTGCGGGGACTTCTCAAACTTATCCCCGGCGCCTCGCAGATAAACGATTCGATGATAGACGAAAGCGCGCTCTCGAAAATAGAAGCGATCATATGCTCGATGACGCCGAAGGAAAAACGCAATCCGGACGTGTTGAACGCGAGCCGCAGAAAACGCATCGCCGCCGGTTCCGGCACGACCGTTCAGGACGTGAACAGGCTCATGCACCAGTTCGAGGAAATGCGGGCGATGATGAAAAAGATGACGAAAGGCGGTATGGGCAAAAGAGGTTTCGGGAAAGGATTCCCCGGCAATTTTCCGGACGGATTCCCCGGCGGGCTGTCGGGCCTCGACAGCTGAGAGCCTCCCGTACTTTGCGGGACGGCGCGGGCCGCTTACGCGGCGCGGAACGGATTTTGTTTATATAAAAGCAATTTAAAGCATGGAGGTGAAAATAAATGCTTAAAATCAGACTCAGAAGGATCGGCGCTAAAAAAGCTCCGTTTTACAGAGTGGTGGTCGCCGAGTCTCATTATGCAAGAGACGGAAGATTCGTGGAAGAGATCGGTACTTATAATCCGCTGGTAGACCCGGAGGAGATCAGGATCGACCTCGAAAAAGCGAACGACTGGATCAAAAAAGGCGCCCAGCCTACCGATACAGTGAAAGCTCTTCTCAAGAAGGCTCAGGAAAACGCCTGACCGCCGGTTCCGGAACATTCCGAAAGAGAGGTAATTTGAATCATGGAGAAATTTCTTGAGGAAATCGTCCGCCGGCTTGTAGATCATCCCGATCGTGTCTGCGTGACGGTCGATGACGGTGAAACCAGCACGGTCCTCAGACTCAGCGTCGCACGGGAGGATATGGGACGCGTTATCGGCCGCGACGGAAAAGTGGCCAGAGCGCTCCGTACGGTCGTAAAAGCGGCGTTCAGAAACAACCCGAAGCCTGTTTACGTTGATATCGAGGAACAGGCGGAGGACGCCGGACAGACGGAAGAATAATGCATAAATGACAGACGCGGACAGCCGGTTATTCCGGTCGTCCGCGGCGATTTTGCATACGGAGGAAATCGCGATGCTCACAGATCTGCTTGTCGGAGAGATCGTCAGCGTTCACGGCGTGCGGGGCGGACTCAGGGTAAAGCCGCTCACGGACGATCCCGCCCGCTTTGAAAAGCTCGACGAGGTCGACGTGAAACTGCCTTCCGGGAGCGGGAACGCCGGAAAGCTTTCCGGCACTTACAGGGTTTCATATGCCGCGGTATCGGGAAATACTGTCATATTGATGCTCGAAGGCATCGACGACAGGAATACCGCCGAGCTGATGCGCGGCGCAATGCTTTCCGTGCCGAGAGAAAAGGCCGTGAAACTGCCGGAGGATACCTATTTCATCGGAGATCTGATCGGTTGCCTCGTATATGAGTTCGGCGACGGAGCCGACGAGCAGCTGTACGACGAAAACGCCCCCGGAGTGAACGTGCTCGGCAGGCTGTTCGACGTTCAGCACACCGGCGGAAACGATATTTACGGCGTCCGCACACCTGACGGCAGGGAAATGTACCTTCCTGCGATCGGAGAGGTGATACGCCGCGTCGACGTCAGAGAAGGCAAAATATTCGTGAAGCTGCTTCCCGGACTCAGGGAGGTCTATCTCTCCTGATCCCGTCCGCGCGGGAGGAAACGTCTTTAAGCAGGACGGCGCCTGTAAGCGCCGCCTGACGTATATACAACCGCATGAAAAGAATAGATATACTGACCCTGTTTCCGGATATGGTCGGCGCCGCTTTCCGCGAAAGCATAGTGGCCCGGGCGATCAGGGCGGGTCTGCTTGAAATAGAGTGCCATCAGATTCGGGATTATACCGCCGACAGACAGGGAAAGGTTGATGACTACCCGTACGGCGGAGGTCCCGGTCTCGTTATGTCTTACCAGCCCGTAAAAGCCGCCTTCGACGACGTCGTCGCGAAGCATCCGCCCGCGGACGGCAGAAAGCCTTATACGGTCTATATGTCGCCGCAGGGGACGCCCTTCACGCAGAAGGTGGCGCGCCGCCTTTGCGAAAACGACAGGCTCGTCATAATATGCGGCCACTATGAGGGAATGGACGAGCGCGTCATCGAAGATATCGTTGACGAAGAGGTGTCTCTGGGCGATTTCGTCCTCACCGGCGGAGAGATACCGGCCATGGCCGTCGCCGATTGTATCGCCCGCCTTATTCCGGGAGTTCTTGCCTCCGACGAGGCGTACGAAAACGAATCGCACACCGATCTTCTTCTCGAGTACGCTCAATATACGCGGCCGGAGGCGATCGGGAGCATGCGCGTGCCCGAGGTGCTGCTCAGGGGCAATCACGCCGAAATAGAAAAATTCCGTCTGGAGGATTCCGTCAGGCGCACGAAGCTGAAGCGCCCCGATCTCTATGCCGTATATGAGAGGCGCGAAAGAGCGTCGTCGGTTTATTATTTCGACAACAGCGCAACGACGCGGCAATGGGACGAGGTCACGCGGATCATGGCAGATACGGCCGACAGATATTTCGCCAATCCGTCGTCTCTCCACGGGCAGGGCTTTTCGGCGGAAAAGGAGCTGACGGCCGCGCGGGCAACGCTTCTCGGGCTTGTCGGCGGTCAGGGCTCGGGCAATATTTATTTCACGTCCGGAGCGACCGAGGGCAATAACTGGATATTCCGCACGATATTGCCTGCGAATCCGCGGCTCGGACGCCACGTGATCGTTTCCGCCGTCGAGCATCCTTCGGTCATGCAGAGCGCGCTGTCGCTCAGAGAAGCCGGATACCGCGTTGACGTCGCGGAGGTGGACGGCGACGGACGCGTGAACGTGCAGAAGCTTAAAGAACTCATTGATCCCGGCGATACGGCGCTCGTATCCGTTATGCACGTGAACAGCGAAACGGGAGCAGTCCAGCCTGTCGGAGAGATCGCCCGCGCCGTACGGGAACTCAGGCCCGACGCGCTGATCCATTCGGATTGCGTGCAGAGCTTCGGCAAGCTGCCCGTTGACGTGAAAAAGCTCG
>CADBOE010000051.1 GCA_902796205.1 uncultured Ruminococcus sp.
GACGGGGCGGAAACGGAGGTCTGTCCCCCGTTGCAGCCTTTGCGGGGACGGGGCGGAAACGGAGGTCTGTCCCCCGTTGCACCCTTTTCGGGGACAGAGCGGAAACGTGGGTCTGTCCCCCGTTGCACCCTTTGCGGGGACAGAGCGGAAACGTGGGTCTGTCCCCCGTTGCACCCTTTGCGGGGACAGAGCGGAAACGGAGGTCTGTCCCCCGTTGCACCCCGGGGCGGGAACGCCGGAAATTGACAACGGAGCCCTGAAATGATAGAATACCAACCTGCAGAGGTGGGATGAAACATTGTACCTGAAGCGATTGGAAATGCAGGGCTTCAAATCCTTTGTGGATAAGACAGTATTGGAGTTCAGTAACGGAATAACAGCCATAGTCGGCCCTAACGGCAGCGGAAAGAGCAACATCTCCGATGCCGTTAAATGGGTATTGGGCGAGCAGAGCCCCAAAACACTTCGCGGAAGCAGGATGGAGGACCTCATTTTTGCCGGGACCCAGAGCCGCAAGCCCACCGGGATGTGCGAAGTGTCCCTCGTTATGGACAACGAAGACCACGCGCTGAACATTGACTACCTCGAAGTACGCGTCACGAGACGGCTCTATCGCTCCGGCGAAAGCGAATATCTGATCAACGGCGCACAATGCAGGCTGAAGGACATCGTAATGTTGTTCGCCGACACAGGAATCGGCCGCGACGGTTATTCGCTCATCGGGCAGGGACGCATTGACGAAATATTAAGCACAAAATCCGAAGAGCGGCGAAATATTTTCGAGGACGCCTCCGGGATAATGAAATACAGGATCAGGCGCAACGAAGCCGAAAGGAAGCTCGCCTCCACCGAACAGAACCTTCTCAGGATCAACGACATCGTCAACGAGCTGGAATCGCAGATAAAGCCGCTCGAAAAACAAAGCGAGGTCGCGAGAAAATATCTTGCGTACAAATACGAGCTTCGCGACATCGAGGTGGGCGTTCTCAGCGAAACGATCACGCAGGCCGAGGCGAGACTCGAGGAAATCGGCAGAAACGCGGAGATTATCAGCCGCGACAGAGAGGAAGCGGAGGGCGCGCTGGACAAGCTCAGGCAGGAAAACGAATCCAAGCTCGAGCTGTCGAAGCAGCTGGACGGCCTGATGTCGCAATTCAAAACGGAACAGTTCGAACACGAAAAAAGGATAGAAAGAATCAACGGAGAAATTGCCCTCGGCAACGAAAAAATCGCGCAGAGCGCCGCCGAAAGCCAGCGCGCCGACACGGAAAAAGCCGAGCAGAAAGGCATAATCGACGCCAACGAAAAAGAAATTGTCCGGCTGGAAGCGGGGATCGCCGAAACGCTCAGGCAGCTTGAAGAAATAGCAAAGCGCGGCGGAGAAAAAGCCGACCAGCTGAACGAGGCGGACAAAAAGCTTGCCGCCGCCGAAAGCGAAAAAGACGCTTTGCGCGAAGAGCTCGTCCGGATCCAGCTGAAGCTGACCGAAACGAACAGCAAGGCGGAGGCGGCCCGCGGCCAGATCGACATGGTCACGGGGCACAAGGAAGAACTCGACCTCGAGCTCAAGGCGATCCAGGAAAGCGACGCCGCCGGGGAGGGCGAGCTCGGAGAAGCCGAAAAGGAATACGAGCGCGCGAACAACGCCGCCTCAGACGCCAAACAGGAATATCAGAACAACGAAGGAAAGCTCGCCGCCCTGAGAAAATCCATAGACGAGGACAACAGATCCGTTACCGAGACCGCGGGCCGTATGCAGAGCCTGAACGCTCAGTGCAAGCTGCTGAAAGAGATGGAGGCCGAATATGAAGGATACGCGAGAAGCGTCAAGGAAGTCCTTCAGATGTGCAAGAAAAACCCGTCGTTCGGAAACGGGATATACGGCGCCGTGGCGCAGCTGATAACCGTTCCGAAGGAATACGAGCTCGCCGTTGAGACCGCACTCGGGCAGAGCTACCAGAACATCATCACCGAGACCGAGGAAGAGACGAAGGCGGCGATCGCCTACCTGAAAGAACACAGATACGGCAGGGCCACGTTCATGCCGCTCACCGCGGTCAGCGGAAGGAGATTCGACGACCAGCTTCAGAGAGAGCTGAGAACGCTTCCGGGATATCTCGGAATTGCCAGCGACACGGTCGAATGCGAGAGTAAATTCAGGATCGTTGCCGACAGCCTGCTCGGACGCGTCGCGGTCTTCAGAACGCTTGACGACGCCATCGGGGCGGCAAAGAAGCACAAATACGGCTTCATGTGCGTGACGCTTGACGGAGACATACTCAGGACGTCCGGAGCGATCACGGGCGGAGCGGCGGAAAGAGGAGCGAAAACGACGGGAGCGCTGTCGAGAACGAGAGAAATCCCGAAGCTCGAAAAGGAGCTCGACGCCGCGGCGAAAAAAGTCGAGGAGCTGTATAAACGGCTCGGCGAAAACAAGGACGCCGCCGAAAAACTCGCGGAGGCGCAGACCGGCAGATTTGAAGAGCTGAGAGCCCTCGAGCGCGAGGCGTCGGCCGCCGGATCGAAGGTGGCCGCGCTGAAGGAACGTCAGGAAGGCCGCAGGAACAGACGGATGAAGCTCGTCGAGGAGCTCAAAAACCAGATAACGCTCGTCCAGTCGCTGAACGCGCGCATAGAAGAATGCGGTCAGGAGGCCGCGGAGCTCAAAGCCGGATCTGCCGGAACGACCGAAAAGCTTGAAAAAGCGACGGAGGAAGCCGAAAAGCTCAGAGCCGAGCGCGAGCGGATCAGCGAGGAGCTCTTCGGAGTGAAAATAGAAGAAAACCAGGCCGTTTCCGCCAAAAACAAAGCGGAAGAGGACGTCGTGAACCGCAGACGCGAGATCGAGCGGATAAACGAACGCATCGCGATGTACGAGACACACAGACGCGAAAACGCCGAAAACATCGAAAACCTCCGTGAGGAGATCCACCGCCTCGAAACGCAGAAGGCCGTGTCGCAGCTCGACGCGGACGCCGCCGCCGAAAAACTCGAAGGCATCGCGAAGCGGAAGGCCGAAACGGACGAGGCGCTCGGCGGAATGCTCTCGAGAATAACCGAAATAAATACGAGGATTACCAACATCGAGCAGGAGGCGAACCGCCTCGAGATACAGCGGGTCAAAAACGAGAACGAAGTCAACGCCGGCCGCAACAGACTCTGGGAGGAATACGAGCTCACCCTGAGCGCGGCGCGCGAGCTCGCGGAAGGCATAGTCATCGAAAATTACAAGGAGGCGTCCGCGCGCATAAACGAGCTCAGATCCGCCATAAGGGCGCTCGGCCCCGTGAACGTGAACGCCGTTGAAGAATATGAGGCGACCGTGGAGCGGTACAATTTCATGTCCGCGCAGAGCAAGGACATGAACGAGGCGAGACTGAAGCTCCGCAAGGTCGTCGACGAACTTACGGAAGTGATGTGCCGCCAGTTCTCGGAACAGTTCCAGGTCATACGCGCGAACTTCAGCCAGGTATTCGCCGAGCTGTTCGGCGGAGGAAAAGCCGACATTGTTCTCGCGGAAGGCGCCGACGGAGCCAACGTGCTCGACTGCGGCATCGACATAAACGTACAGCCGCCGGGAAAGAAGCTGCAGAACATGATGCTCCTGTCGGGAGGCGAAAGAGCCCTCACGGCCATAGCGCTCCTGTTCGCGATCCTCAGGATGCGGCCGTCGCCGTTCTGCCTGCTCGACGAAATAGAAGCCGCCCTCGACGACGCGAACGTTTACCGCCTCTCGGACTACCTCGAGGGCGTATCGAAAAACACGCAGTTCATAATGGTCACGCACAGGAAGGGAACGATGGAATACGCCGGCTCGCTTTACGGCGTGACGATGGAGGAAAAAGGCATCTCGCGCGTGGTTTCTCTTAAAATGGAGTGATAGCAATGGGATTTTTCGATAAACTTAAAGCCGGACTGAAGAAAACGCGTGACGGATTCAAAAACAAGCTGAATTCGATGCTCGCCGCGTTCGGAAAGGTCGACGAGGACCTGTTCGACGAGCTCGAAGAGCTGCTCATAACCTCGGATTTCGGCGTTGAAACGACCGAAAACATTATGACCAGGCTCCGCGCGAGAGTGAAAGAGGGACGGATAACCGATCCCGGACAGATCGAGAACGCATTGCGGGAGGAAATAGCGGCAATGCTCTCCGGCGGAGTGCAGGGACTCGACACGGACGACGTTCCGGTCCTGATTTCCGTTATCGGCGTCAACGGCGTAGGAAAGACTACTTCAATAGGCAAAATGGCTCATTTATATAAATCGGCAGGGAAAAAAGTGCTGCTCGCGGCCGGCGACACGTTCCGCGCAGCCGCCATTGACCAGCTGGGCGTCTGGGCGGAGCGTGCCGGCGTCGAAATGGTCAGCCAGGCCGAAGGGGCCGATCCGGCGGCTGTCCTTTTCGACGCGTGTCGCAGCGCGCGCGCAAAGGGCGTAGACGTGCTGATCTGCGACACTGCCGGCCGCCTCCACAACAAGAAAAATCTTATGGACGAGCTTGCCAAAATGAACAGGGTGGCCGAAAGGGAAATGGCCGGCGTGAGGCACGAAACGTTCCTTGTCCTCGACGCCGCCACCGGCCAGAATGCTGTAAATCAGGCGAGAGCCTTTTCGGAGATATGTCCCATAACGGGAATTATCCTCACGAAGCTCGACGGATCCTCGAAGGGCGGCATCGTCGTTTCCATATGTGAGGAGCTCGGCATACCCGTAAGGCTCGTCGGAGTGGGAGAGGGTATAAACGACCTGCAGCCCTTCGTGCCTGAGGATTTTGCCCGCGCCCTGTTTGAAAACTGATCGGCCGGATATTATGAACGGAGAGCACGAACGGCGCGGATACAGGATCTCGGTTATCGTTCCGGTATGGAATCCCGGGCCGGGCGCGCGCCGCTGTGCGGAATCTCTCAGAGACCAGACGCTCCGGGATATATAGAATATATATTCGTTGACGACCGCGGCACCGACGGCGCGATAGACGTTATCCGCGGGGTGTTCGCGAACGATCCGAGGGCTGTTTTTATCGAAAACAGCGTGAATATCGGACCGGGACCGTCGAGAAACGCGGGCATGGACGCCGCCGGGGGAGAATATCTGTCTTTTGTGGATCCGGACGACTACGTCGCGCCGGACTTTTTTGAGCTTCTTTACGGCAGGGCGCTTTCGGAAGGTGGCAATCGGTTTTTTTGCTGATTTTCTGCATAATTATCTGCAAATTCCGGGTGGCGCAACGGTGGACGCAACGGCGGCACGGTGGACGCAACGGCGGCAACGGGGGACAGACCCGCGTTGCGGGAAGATGGAGAGCGCGGCGGCAACGGGGGACAGAGCAGGGTTTTTGCAGTGAGGCAGGGGGTGTGCAATAGTGGGGTGCAACTGGGGACAGACCCGGGTTTTTGTTGTTGCAGCGGGGCACAGGCGGGCCAAGGCGGGGCCGGAAGGGGAAACAAATTGTTTGATTTCTTGGCCGGATGTGGTAAAATACGGACAATGATATGTATTAAGGAGGATGTACATGAAAAAAATCATTATATCGTTGCTGACGATTGTGATGTGTGTTTCGTGCGTTGCCGGCGGAATGCTGTCGTTTGCCGCGGAAACGGAAGCGGAAACGGCGCTCCCGGATTACTACAAGACGAGCGTTGACGACTATACCGCCATTCTTTGCAAGGGCGAGAGCGTGACGGAGGGGGATGTGAAATATATACATTTCACGGGCGACGAGGGAACGGAGGACGCGTACTTCTTCCCTGAAAACGGATGGGGACCGAAGACCGATCATCCGGTGATGCTGTTAAAATACCGCACGCCAGGCGGTGCCGGACAGCTTTTCTACACCACCGCGGCGCTGGCTCCCGGAGATGAAGGCACTTTCAAAGACGTCGAGTTTCCGGCTTCTGAGACGGAATGGCAGTATCTGGTATATGATTTCAGGGAAAATGGCTTTGCCTGCTTCGAAAGTGACGCGGATAAGGTCAATTTCTTCCGGGTTGACCTCAACGCCATCCCGTGGATGGATTATGCGTTCGTTGCCTTCTTCGCGACTGCGGACGAGGCCAATGCGTTTGCCGAAGCCGAGAAGGCAGGTAAGGTCAAATTGATTGCCGACGAAGCGCTGGTCACGACCAAATACACCGTAAGCCCGCGTTCCGCCGATCCCATGCAGTTCAACGGCCACAGCGTCGCCATCGAATTCACCGTGCCGGAAGGAAAATCCTTCAAATCTTTTATCCTGACCGCCGCGCCTACGTGGGGCGTGCAGGAAAATTCGACGCTCGAAGCCTGGATTTATGCCTGGAACAAGGATTATGACACGACGATCGAGGGGACCGAACTGGGAACTTTCCTCGAAGAAGAGCATTCCGACAACGCCAACTTAACGATGGATTTCGGCGTCATTCTTCCTCCCGGAAAATACGTTATCGTGATGCTTGCGGAAAACGACACCATCGGAGCGTGGGGCGGCAATATCGGCGAGGTCAATTTCGAAGCGGTTTTTTATCTTGATGATTTTGAAAACGATACGTGGTTCCCTTATTCGGAGATTCTTTTGGCAGACGGTACCGAGAAAGCGATTGTGCTTCCGACGCCCGGGCCGACGGCTGAACCTACAGAGAAGCCGACCGAGGCGCCGACTGCCGAAGCTACCGAAAAGCCTACCGAAGCTCCGGCTACCGAGGCTGCCGCAACCGATGCTCCTGCCAAGACCGGCGATGCCGGTTCAGATCAGCCTTCCGCAAATCCGACTGATGCCGGAAAGGACAACGGCTCTGCGAACGGAGGTCTTCCGGCCGGCGCGATCATCGGGATCGTTGCTGCCGTTGTGGTGGTTGCTGCAGTGATTGCCGGTGTTGTGATAGCCAAGTCGAAGAAAAAATAAGCTCCGGTCGGTCAACCGGCTGTGATAATGAGGCGAAAACCGGGCTCGCGCTGATGCGGGTCCGGTTTTTTTGAGGGAGAAGAGCGGCAACGTGGAAGGCAACTGGGGACAGAGGAGCGGAGCGGAACGGCAACCGGGGACACGGCAACCGGGGACAGACACCGGTTGCGGAAAAGCACTGGAAAAGAATCGCAACCGGCGGCCGGGCCCGGAGCGGTGGTTTTTCTTAGCTTGCGCACTCTTCTGTATGGCCCTGCTCCTGGGTCCGGAGTCCGGTTTTGGGCTCCTTTTAACGCCCAAAACCGGGGGCTGTCCCCAGTTGCCGCAAGGATCGAAAATTTTTCCGTCCGCCAGCCTTACGGCCGGCTGTCCGGAAAGAAAAGCACCTGAAATTACGTTAAATTACGTTACGTTAAACCAGCCTGAACCGTAAAAAATCTTGACATAACCAGCCCTGAACGGCCAGAATCATACAAATCATGTAGCGCCAAGCCAGCCAGCATTTTTATTTGAACACAAGCTGACTTCTCCAAAGGCAAAACCGAAAATGAAATATCAGTTTAATTTTTATATTGAACTATTCAAAAACCGATCAAGCGGCCTCTTTATTGGCCCA
>CADBOE010000052.1 GCA_902796205.1 uncultured Ruminococcus sp.
ACGAATTCTCCGTTTACGTGAACGCGCTGCCCGAGGGAGCCGTCTCCGACGTCGGTCTGCATGGCTGTGCGTTCGCCGTTTCCGTACGCTTTCACGGTGATTGAGGCGAACGCCCGGGAACCCGGAAACGCGAAAAGCGTTGCCGCTGTCAGAATGACGGGCAAAAGCATAACAAGAATTTTCTTTCTCATTTCTTTCCTCCTTGTTTGTTATATGGTCGCTGTCTGCTCCCTTTGCTGCTGTTTTTAACGTCTCCGCCGCTTTTTGCCGCGGATGTTCCGTGCGCGCCGGCGCCGCCTTTTCCGGCCTTCGCGTTATGACCGCCCGCGCGTCCTGCGTATGCGGCCGGTTCGTACGGCTTTATGAGACATTCGGGACCGTAGCCGATAAGATCGCGCCGTCCGGCCGCGTTCAGGGCTTCTTTCACGAGCCTGTAGTTGGACGGCAGGTAATACTGGATGAGTGCCCGCTGCATGGCTTTTTCGTGCGGTGACGACGCTGTATATACCGGCTTCATCGTTCTCGGATCGAGACCGGTGTAATACATGCACGTAGATACGGTGGACGGCGTCGGATAGAAATCCTGTACCTGCTCCGGGCGGATATGATTCTTTTTCAGATATACCGCCAGCTCGATCGCTTCGGAGAGCCCGGAACCGGGGTGCGAAGACATCAGATACGGTACGGTATATAGTTTTTTGCCCGACGCCTCCGTGACTTTTCTGTATAATCTGCTGAACTGCACGTACACCGAGTGCTTCGGTTTTCCCATCATTTCGAGAACCTTGTCAGATACGTGCTCCGGCGCGACCTTGAGCTGCCCGCTTATATGATGCTCGGAAAGCTCGGCGAGAACTTCCTCTCTTTTCGGATCGGCCATGAGATAGTCGAATCTGATGCCGGAGCGGATAAAGACTTTTTTTATGCCCGGCACGGAGCGGAGCTTGCGGAGAAGAGACATATAGTCGGAATGATCGGCTTTGACGCTCGGGCAGGGCTCGGGAAAAAGACATTGCCTGTCAGGGCATGCGCCGCGTGTCAGCTGTTTAGCGCACGCCGGTCCGCGGAAATTGGCCGTCGGCCCGCCCACGTCGTGGATCGATCCCTTGAAATCCGGCCTCGCGGCAAGCTTTTTTGCTTCTCTAACGATAGATTCGTGACTCCTTGCCTGAACGATCCGCCCCTGGTGGAACGTGAGCGCGCAGAAGCTGCAGCCTCCGAAGCACCCGCGGCTCGAGGTTATGCTGAAACTGATCTCCGAGGCGGCCGGAATCCCTCCGAGGCTGTCATAAACGGGATGCGCTCGCCCGGTGTAGGGGAGCTCGTAAACGGCGTCGAGCTCGGCGGACGAAAGAGGCAGAGCTGGTCTGTTCTGGATGATATAATAATTCTCATACGGCTCGGCGAGACGCTCCGACGTGAACGGGTCTGTATTTCTGTACTGAATACCGAAGCTTTCGGCGTATTTTTTTTTGTCAGAGCTTATTTCTCCGAACGAGGGCAGCACCGTTCCGCCGTTTTCAAATCCCTCCGGCAGCGTCCGGCTGCGGTAAACGGTCCCGCGGATATCCGTCAGGTCCGTCGCCTTCGCTCCCGCAGAGAGGCGGGCGGCAATTTCTCTTATCTGCCTTTCGCCCATGCCGTATATCAGAAGATCCGCGCACGAATCGATCAGGATCGAGCTCATCACTCTGTCAGACCAGTAATCGTAATGCGAGAGCCGCCTGAGGCTTGCCTCGATGCCGCCGAGAACGACCGGCACGTCCGGGAAGAATTTCTTCAGCTTTTTTCCGTAGACCACGGATGCCCTGTCGGGACGAAGCCCGGTCTTTCCGCCGGGGGAGTAGAAATCGCTGTCGCGCCTCTTTTTTGCAACGGTATAATGGTTCACCATCGTGTCCATGTTTCCGCCGCATATCAGAAAAGCGAGCGCGGGGCGGGGGAGGGACGCAAAGGCTTCGTCGGAACGGAAATCGGGCTGGGCGCATATCATGACGCAATACCCTTCGGCTTCGAGAACGCGCCCTATGAGAGCGGGGGCGAAAGACGGGTGGTCAACGTACGCGTCTCCCGTCACGAATACGAAATCCGGCACGTCGCGGCCGCATTTTTTAACTTCATCGGGATCAACGGGTAAAAAACCGGCTGCCATCTTTTCCTCCGAACGTCTGATTTATCGGGCCGCGGCTTCGGCGGACGCCGACGTCAGACTGAGATTTCTGCTTATCATCACCTGGTGCACTATCAGAGAACCGTCTTCCGCCGTCATCGACGCCGATCCCCTGGATTCACAGGATAAAGCGCACGTCCTTCCGGCCTCGGTTCCGTTTTCGTCATACCGTATCTTTACGGTTCCGGATTCCGTCCCCTCGAGATCGTACAACGGCGCTTCGGTGACGTTTCCCTCACCGGCGGGTGACTGACCGGGAGAGCGGGATTCTTTTCTGACAAGGCTGCCTTCTACCGTTATCTCGGCGGAAGCTCCGTCCGCCGCAGTCAGCGTCCATTCACCGTCAACGGACATCGAGTAAGGCGCCATACCGTAAAACGACCTGTGGCCGAGAACGTCGTTTACCGCTGCCTCTTCCGGAGTCCCCCCCGCAGTGGCGGTGAATATATAGCATAGCGTGCTTTCGTTTATTAATTCGTCGAGCTGACCGGCCGCCTGAAGCGCCGCCGCGCCCCCGAAAGGAAGCATCGTTTCGATCACTTTCGTCCGGAGCTCGTCATATCCGCCGGTAATTCCGGCAGTTCCGTCGCTGCCGAGCCTGAAGCTGAACGGATGATTCACAAGAAGCGCGTACTGGATGAGGCGCAGGCCGTCCTCTCCGTAATAACTGTTTTCGGAACTGTATTCGACGCTGGCTCCGCCCGTCGTTATATTCAGGTTCAGCTGCCTGAACGAAGCCGTGTAGACGTCATCCTCGGACCCGTAAGTAATTTCCAGCGTGCCCTTCAGGACAGTATTCACGGTGATGCCCTCGTCGGACGTGGAAGCGCTGTCAACCATATTCGTGCTGTACGTTATTTCACACGACGACGACACCGCGGGGGAACGTAGCCTGTACTTACGCGGAGGAGCATCCTGATTTCCGCACGCGAAAAACAGAACGCACACGGCGGCGGCAACGAGCAAGGCCGCTGTTTTCAGTGCAAAACGTATTAAATTCATTCGCGGATATCGGTCCAACGGCGCTTCCTCCGGAGATTGGCTTTTCGCAATTGCGTACGTGTTGATTTTACCACATCCGGGGCGCTCCGGTCAACTGACCGGCAGTGCGGGGAGATGCGATGCCCGGGGATGAACGGCGATGAACGGCGAAACGGCTCAGCGCGTCGTTTCGCCGTCGCTGACGGCCCGGCCTCCGTCGCGCGGCTTGATGAACATCGCCAAAAAAGCAAACAGCAGCGTCGCGCACGAGAACCAGATGGATCTGATGCCGAACAGACCGGAGAGGACTCCTCCGGTTCCGGCGCCGAGAGCGAAAACGAATATCACTCCGAAATAATACAGGGCTTTTTTCAGCTCTTCAGGTCTCCGGGTCCTGATTGATTTTGACAGCGCGGCGGTACCGCTTCTGAGATTGCCGATGCACATCGTGCTGGCGTAAATATTGCCGTGTACCGTTCTGAATGCCTGGACCTGCATCGCGCACGAGAGAGAGATGAGAATATTTGCAGGCATATTGAGGCTCAATGGCATAAAACCGGCCGCGACCATTATCGCGAGCTCCGCGATGATTATCAGCTGTCTCCAGTGCAGAAGCCTCATATTCCTGAAGTGGCTTTGTATGTTTTCGGTGATGAATACGCCGGCGATAAATGCAAAAAGCGGAAGCAGATATTTGAGACCACTCATCCATTGTCCTTCCATGAATCTGACGCTCATGAGGACTACGTTGCCGGTCTGAGCGTTTGCGAAAACGCCTCCGCGCACGATATATGTGTATGCGTCCTGAAACCCTCCGCTGAACGCGAGAAACGCGCTCAGAAGAAAAGATTCCGACATCTGGTCATATGGATTGTAGAGTTCTGTTTCGTATCTCATCCGGTAATGCCTTCGGCGGAAAACGGCCGCCTCCGTTTCAAAAACAGCCGGCGGAAGGGCCGGCTGTTTATAAGGATCATAACTGACGCCGCCGTCAGAATTTGAACATGACCTGTAATATCCGTATGAATATCAGCGGAAGGTCGTTCTTTCCCTTGATCGACAGCACGATCCCGGCGGTGATTATCACGACGAACGCGACGGCGCCGACGCAGCAGGCGAAAGTGAGCGCGGGCTTTTTCTCAAAATCGGCGAGAGCATTCATTCCATCGTAAAGCAGTACGAAAGAGAGAATGCAGCCGAGCGCCGTGAACAGGATCACCAGCGGCATCCAGAGAAGGCCGAAAAGCATATTCAGCAGCATCACGCATGAAACGGGAACGGAAGCCACTGAAACCATGTTGAATACGCTGAACAGCTTGACGTCTTTTTTGTGGATGAGTTTAACGGCTCCGAAGATCGCAAAGCTTATCGCGAAATAGACGAAAACTCCGAGGAGGAAACTCCAGAGAAGAGCGACGCCCCAGCTGTAAACGTCGCGTACGGCGCTGAGTATCTGGATCCCGATGCCGTCCATCACTCTCGTGGCGGTTCTC
>CADBOE010000053.1 GCA_902796205.1 uncultured Ruminococcus sp.
ACTGACGCTCCGGCGACGGACGCTCAGCCGACCGGGGAACCAACGACCGCCGCGCCCGCGACGCCTGAACCGGAGACGCCGGCGCCCGCGACTGACGAGCCTGCTTCGATTGACGAAAAAGGGTCGTATTATTCGAAGGAAGAAGTGGCGCTTTACATTCATACGTACGGAAAGCTGCCTTCCAATTTCATTACGAAAAACGCGGCGAAGAATCTCGGCTGGTCCGGAAACGGATCCGACAAGCTCGAAAAGTACGCTCCCGGAAAAGCTATCGGGGGAGACAACTTCGGAAATTACGAGGGCTTGCTCCCGAAGAAGAACGGCCGGAAGTATTACGAGTGCGACGTGGATACGAAGGGAAAGGTCAGAGGCGTCAAACGCATCGTTTTTTCAAACGACGGACTGATCTATTATACTGAGGATCACTACGAATCGTTTGAGCTGCTTTACGGTGATCCGTGACGGGAGGTCGGAAAGTGAAAGAAGCCAGAGCGGATATGCGCCGCGCATCAGATAAAAAAGAAGCTATCGCGCTTATTTACAAAGCCATCGGCTTTGAAGGAGAAGCGGGACTGAATCTCGACGCGCTCGCCGACGTGCTTTCGGCGTGGGGAACGCCGGTGAGAGTGCGCCTGCTTTACTGGAACGGCTTTGCTGCCAGAGAGCCGCGGGCCGCTTCGGGGATAATGAACGTTTTGGATGACGTGATGGCGGGGAACCGCTGTCTCGTTTTCGCCTACTGCCCGGCGGGCAGAAAATAATACCGGCGGCGCTGCCGTCAAAGAAAGTTCAGAAGGTTTGAAATGATCAGGAAAATCGCTGCCGAATTTCTCGGCACCATGCTTCTCGTCCTTTTCGGATGCGGAAGCGCCGTGGCCATCAACGCCAAGGTGGAAACTTTTGACGCCGGCGTTTACGTTTTCATCGCGCTTGCGTTCGGACTTGCGCTCGTGATGCTGGCATACGCGTTCGGAGACGTTTCCGGAACGCACGTGAATCCGGCCGTTTCTCTCGGTATGCTTGCCGCGGGAAGAATGAGTATCAAGGAGTTCTGCGCGTACGTCATCGCTCAGTTTGCGGGCGGTATCGCCGGCGGAGCGCTTCTTCTCGCCTTCTTCGGCAAGGAGACAGGTCTCGGATCGAACGGATATGCCGAAAACAGCGCTCTGAACAGCTCTCTGTGGCAGGCTCTGCTGATCGAATGCATATTGACGTTCGCTTTCGTTCTGCTGATCCTGTTCGTCACGGACAAGGCCGAAAGGTCTTCCGTCGCCGGTCTTGTCATCGGCCTCACTCTCGCCGTTATCCACATCCTCGGACTGCCTTTCACAGGGACTTCCGTAAATCCCGCGAGATCCTTCGGCCCCGCGCTTTTCGCCGGCGGATCGTTCCTTTCGCAGGTATGGGTATTCATTCTCGCTCCTCTTGCGGGCGGAGCGCTTGCCGCCGTGGCTTACAGGCTGCTCAAGGCTAAAAAGGAATGATGACGATGCCCGGCAGAAAG
This sequence comes from uncultured Ruminococcus sp., assembly GCA_902796205.1. Classification (GTDB taxonomy): domain Bacteria; phylum Bacillota; class Clostridia; order UBA1212; family UBA1255; genus UBA1255. The sequence goes on from CADBOE010000053.1 coordinate 1,505, forward strand.
GCTTTTCGAAAGCTGTTTGCCGCGGCGTTGACGGCGGTTTGCGCCGTGCTTGTCATTAACGCATATCCGTCACGGCCGTCCGGCGCGGAGATTTCTCCTTCGTCGCTGACGCGTGACGGATTTGCCGTTCTTGAGATAGAACTTCCGGATTATACCGAAAGCGAGATCGAGCGCGACGTCTGGAAACCTGCCGTATATTCGCTCAGCTGGGACGGGAAGAAGCTTTCCGGAGAAAGCGCGCGGATCAAAGGCAGGGGAAATTACACGTGGGGGCAGTCGAAACGCCCTTACACGATCAAGTGCGACAGGAAAACGGACTGGTTCGGGTTCGGCGCGGCGCGCGACTGGGTGCTGCTCGCGAACGTTACCGACCAGACGCACATGAGAAATCTCGTGGCGCTGACTTTCGCTGCGGAGTTCGGATTTACGTTCACGCCGGAATGCAGACCGGCTCACGTTTTTATCAACGGCAGCTACAACGGCCTGTATCTCATAACGGAAAAGGTGGAGATTGACCGCGAAAGGCTCGCGATAGACGAGCTCGGCGGCGATATGCTTTTCGAGCTCGACAATAATTACGGATGGAGCGAACCGGACAATTTCGTTTCCGACTTCGGAAATCTTTTCGTCGCGAAGGATCCGTCGAGAGAGAAACTGAACAGCGAGAAGGGAAAAACGGTTTCGTTTTCGAAAGCTTTCTCCGACGCGCGGAAAAAGATCAACGCGTTCGAGAAGGCGTCTGCGGAGGGCTTCGCTTCATATTCGGAATATATCGACGTCGATTCGCTCGTCGACTGGTATATATTCAACGAAATAATGAAAAACGACGATACGCTTTTCAATTCGAGCATTTATCTGTACAACGATTACGGCGGACTCCTTCATATGGGACCCGTCTGGGATTACGATCTCGCCATGGGCGGCATCGACAGAAACGACGGGAAGAACCTCGATCCGGAAGGCTTTATGTTTCTGGAGGATTATTGGGGAAGACCGAACTGGATGAAGAATATCCTGACTGACGACACGTTCCTCGCTATGGTCAGCGAACGCTGGACAAATCTCCGCGCGAAAGGACTTTTTGAAGAGATCCTCTCTTTTACGGAACTCATGCGGGGGAGGCTCAAAGAGGCCGCGCAGACCGATCACGATCTATGGGGAGGGAACGGCGTTTTCGTCCGGTCGGAAACGTACGATCTCGCCGTCGATCATCTTAAAGACTTTCTGACAAAAAGGATCGGGTGGCTGGATTCCCAATGGAACGGCTCCGGCGTTACCGCGGCTCCGGCGACGGCGTCTCCCGTTACGGCGGCTCCGACTGCCACGGCTCCGGTTACTGACGGCGGATATGCCTCGCCCTCTCCGCAGCGGACGGGACCTGCCTCGCCGGAGGGTACGGACGGGACCGGCGCGGTCATAAGCAGCACGGACGGCGGAAACGATTACACGGTCCTGAACTACGTTCTGCTCTTTACCGGTGTAGCCGCCGGTACGTTTCTCGTTATAATGATCGTCTTCGCGGCTATGAGGGCGGTAGCCGTGAAAAGGGGACGGGACGCCGGCGGGACGGATAAATGATGAAGCGGAGAAATGCGGTAACAATATAAAAACAAAATTGGTGGTAAATATGAAATACAAGCCCGGAAATACGAAAAAACGAATTCCGGCCGGGATCATAAGTGTTTTGATGACCGGCCTGATGTGTATGACGTGCGGATGCGGCGGAGCCGGCTCCGGAACCGCGGCGACGGATGAGGTCCCCGGTACGTCCGCTCCCGAACCGACACCTGAAAGGAAATATACGATGATGCAGCTATTTGACGATTTCGATTACAGAAACGGTTTTACGGTGATAGGACAGAATACGGTTAAAAGAGGAAACGTATATCTCGATCCCGAGCGTCCCGAAGGCGGGGAGGAGAAGCCTTCGTGGATGATCGCGCAATGGAACTCCGGCCCGTGCCTCTACAGGGACAGGGTGGAAACGGCACAGAACATCCTGAGCGACGGAAGCGTAAAAACGGTGACTTTCGATCCGGCGGACAGATCCGTCGCGCTAAGGCTGAACACTTTTCCGATATATAACGGGGCGCCCGGGAAAACGGATAAATGGCCTCATCTGCTTCTCGAACAGTCGCCGCTTGATTTCAATCCGGCGAAATCCGTTGATTCCGAAAAGGCTCCTTACTATTGCTGCTCCGCGGACAGGATGGAAGTCGAACTCGACATCAGGATGAATTCGTACAGACACGAGGAGATCGAAGGGGTGAACGCCGCGCAGTTCCTGTCATACTACTATCTTAAAAGCGTCACGGGCGACGATTTCATCTGGTTCGGGGTACCGCTTTTCGACAACAGAGGAGAGACGCAGATTTACTGGGCCGTTGATACCGCCGGCTCCGACAGGATGATCTACAGCATTGCCAGCACGGACACCTATAAAAACAGCCCGCATTCGCTTTTAAACGCATCCGGTGAACCGATAGTATCTGACGAGTGGATACACGTGAAAGTCGATCTGAAGCCCCATCTCGAGGCCGTGCTGAACCGCGCGCTCAGCGACGGAAAGCTCAAATACGCCAAATCGCTTGACGAACTGTATATAAGCGGCGTGAATATCGGCTGGGAGACGATCGGAAGCTTCGATGCAGAGATACAGATACGCGATTTCAAACTCTGCTCATACGTCGAAGACGACGGACAATAAGCGATACGGACGTATTCGTGCATCGGTAGTCACATTTTAATAAACAAAGAGGGCGGGATCAGCGCGTGATCCCGCCCGTTCTGTTTCTGTCCGGTCCGATCCTTATCTGACCACGAACGTGAATCTTCCGCCAGGAGCGGCTTCGCCGTCCGTGTACAGATTCAGCACGTTGCCCTCGTTTTCGCCGATAAGATTGTTGTCGCACCATTTGAAGCCGAACACGGGAGGCTTTCCGATCTCCGGCATGCCGAGCATCGTTCTCGGAACGCGGATCTGGATCACGTTTTTGCGGACGTAATATTCGACCGTGCCGACCGTTTCCCAGGTCCAGCCGCCTGTCGAGCGTTCGAGCGTGCAGTGCGTTTCATCGGAGGGATTCACGCGGTTAATCACGTATTCAAAGCCTTCCCACGAATTTCCGGTTCCGCTCAGATCGGTGTCGATGAATAGCCTCATCCAGCCTTCGTCCGTGTACGGAGTCAGCTCGTTCGCGGCATCGGCGTAGAAATAGATATACCTGTCGTCGTAGGCGACCTTCGCGTTCACGACGTCGTTCCGGCCCGTATCGCTCTTGTAGACCTTGTTGCCGTATCCGCGGGAGCCGTTCTGTTTGCTTCGTTCCCACGTGCTGTTGACGTACGTGCTGAAGGCGGGGATATCCTTCCATTGAGAGATCTTTCCGCCGATGTCTATCGTCGCCTTGCGGTTGGCTTCAGGCTCGGGATCGACGCCCTTGTATCTTCTGATATTCTCGCACAGCTGATAGTAATAATAGTCGCTCATTATACCGTTGCTCGGCTCGATATCGCGGCTGTATTCCGTGTCATACTGATCGACCATCGTATTTTTTATGCTCTTGTCGCCTTCCCACGTCTCTGATCTGATCGCCACCCACTCGTTCCAGCCGGTGACGAAAATGAATTCGGGATCCAGGCTGATGGCGTAGTCCCATTGCTGCTGGAAATTCAGACCGTAGAATTTCGAATTTTCAATGTTTTTGTCAACGGTGACTTTTTCGCCGTTTTTAGTGTACGAATACGAATAATCGCCTTTCGTATAGCTTCTGCCGGTAACGTTGTAGCCGCTCATCGCGGTAATGACTCCGCGCTTGTAATCCGAATTCTGGGCGACGCCGACGGTGATCTGCTCGACGGTACCGTCGCTGTTCCTGTAAGCGGCCTGAGGATAAAGGGAGAGCCAGCCCCAGTGGGAGCTGTCCCCGTCCTCCATGAAATACGAGCCGTCGTTCATCCGCCACGTGAAGAAATCGCGGATCTGTTTGTCGTCCGCCGAGTTCGAAAGGGAATTCGGATAGCCCATCATAAGCGGCTTTCCCTTCCAGTAGAACCAGAGATCCTGATATTTGTTTTTGCTGTATATGTCTTCCCAGAGGGCTCTCATCTGCGTTCCCGCCCATTCGACTGCGCCGAAGGGGAGCATGAACACTATCTGAGGCACTTTGACGCCCTCTGCCTTGGCCTGCGTGAACGTTTCGAATATCGCGGTGTACGACTCCTTCCAAGTGAAAGTGCCGTTTGTATTGTCGAAAATTATGCAGTCGACGCCGGCGTCGGCAAGCATTTCGGCGTGCTTTCTCAGAACGTATTTGTCGGCCGTCGAATAATAACCGAACACGGGCTCGTCCCAGAAATGGTAGCCTCCGGTTTTCTTCCAGACCTTGTGGTTGAAATCATGCTTCGCGGCCTCGCGCTCCTCCTCGCTGAGCGGCTCCATGATCTTCGTGACGTTTCTGATGCCGTTGGAACGGCCGAGCTCCTCGTGCCAGTCTGAATAGAATATGCCGACGAACCTGTCGGAACGGAATCCGCCTACCTTGCCTGAATACTGTGACGACGAATATTCGTCGCTGGAGAATGACAGCGTCCTTCCGAGACCGTCGACGGCGGCGTAGCTCATGGGTCTGACGAGCGATCCGTCCTGCGCCGTGACCGGGAGGTCAAACGGTACGTCATACGCCTCTTCAAGGCTGAGCGGCTGCGCCGTAGGAGTCTCCGGCTCGATCGTCGGAATCTCCGTAGGCAGCGGTTCGGGAGTATTCGTACCGCCTCCGCCTACTGTACACGACGAGAGCGCCGTAATGGCCGTGAGCGACAGAAGCAGCGCTTTGATCAATGGTTTCGTTCTTCTTTTTCCCATCTTAGATTTATCCTTTCTTTCAAGACGTGAGTCGTTAAGTTCAGCAAACAGGCAGAGCCGGGAGATCAGACCGGCGGGCGGTCTCCGGCGTTTCCGACGGCGGCAAAAACGATGTCGCTCACTTCGGCGGAAATGCTTTCGACAGATCTCATTTCACCGTCGTCTCCGGTGCAGGCGACGGTCCTCGATCCCGGAAACATCGCGGCGCAGGTGATATAGCCGTGGCGCACCGTCTCGAGAAGCATCGTGTCTTTTTCGTAAACGTCCGCTTTTTCTCCGCCGACGTATTCGCGGCGCCCTTTCTTTGCGACGTTTTTCCTGGACGTTCCGACGGGGACGTCGAATATCAGAAAAATATCGGGCTCCGGAATGCCGAGTATCACGAATTCGAGCTCGAACAGCCATTTTATGTAATCCTCCAGAGCCGCCTGGGGATCCTCGCCTTTTTTCATAGCGGCGATCTGCACCCTCGATCCCTGGTAAGCCGCGTTAGCCATCGTGGAGCGGTTCAGAAGTATCACGTCGGTCCCGGACGCGTCCAGCGCCCCGAAGGCCTTGACTCTGTCCATCGCGTACCACAGCGACATCGACCTGACGTCGAGATCCGCCGCCGTTACGTCTCCGTCGCCGGACAGAAGTCTTCCGATCTCCCTGCCGAAAAAAGAATCGTAGCAGGGGAAATCAAGTATTTTCACGCTGAATCCGGCTTTCACGAGATTCGCTTCAAGACGCAATAGCTGAACGCTCTTTCCGCTTCCGTCTATGCCCTCAAGCGCGATTATCAAAGGTCGTTTTTCCATATTCGCTCACCTGTTCGTCCGGTCCGACGCAATAAAGCGGGATCCCCGGAAAATCTCTGACTATCTCGTCTGCAAAACGGCTCCGGCTCCCCGGCGCGGCGGTACCTGCAAACATCGCGTCCGGCTCCGTCTCGCTTATAAGCTTTTTCGCCGCCGACAGTCTGTCGTCCGAGTAAACGACGGTAAGCGAGGCACGGAAGGCCTTCGCGGCTTCGTCGAGTCTTTCGAGATCGGCGATCGTGTCGTGCCAGTTGTCCCTCGTCTCCGCCTGCACGCTGACCACCTTCAGTCCGAGTCCGGATCTGTCCGCGAATTCGCGTGCGCAGCCGACGATCCTGCCTGCCGCTTCCGGGTTCGTTATCCATACGAGCAGAGTCTGCGCGCCGTTCTTTGATCTATCTGTATGCGACATCGTTACCTGTCCTTAACTGTATTCTGAAGTGAAAAAACCGTTTCCACGCCGTTCCCATTCTAACATGAACGGAGATGATTTTGCAACGCCGTTTACATTCGGCGCGCTCTACTTTATAATTTTCACGATAACGCCCGGCCGGACGTCTGACGGCGACCCGCGACGGACGCTGGCGCGAAATGATTGCGGAAAAGTCATGCCGGACCGTAAACGTGATTTTTATTTTTCAGGTGACCGAGCGGCGGTTAATTGCGTTTATAAGAGTGAGAGGCCTTTGATAGCCTTTCGCCGAAGACGCGCGTACACAGACGGCTGAACCGGAACAGCCGGGGCGGAGGAAAATGGAAGACAGCACCATCGTAAAAAAAATAATCGACCGCGACGATACGGCGATAGCGGACGTCATGAGTAAATACGGGAAATACGTAAGAACTATTGCCCGCGGAATACTGAGTGATGAACGCGATGCCGAGGAATGCGCGAACGACGCGGTGCTGAAGGCGTGGGAGAATATCCCGCAGACCGCTCCGGACGATCTTAAGTCTTATCTCGGAATGCTTACGCGAAACGCGTGCATTTCGCGCAAAAGACTGAATTCGGCCGGGAAGCGCGGGGGAGACGCGGAATTCGTTTCCGACGACGAGATCGGCGAGATAGCCGGAAACGGTACGGTTTCCGAGACCGCGGAGGCCGCCGAGCTCGGACGCCTGATCTCCCGCTTTCTCAGGGAAAGAGACGCTGCCGAGCGGAACTTGTTCATCCGCCGGTATTGGTACGGAGACAGAATAAGCGATATCGCCGCGGCGTTCGGCATGAGCGAAAGCGCCGTGAAGATGAAGCTGAAGAGGACCAGGGACAGACTGGCCGCGCTGCTGAAGAAAGAAGGTTACGTAAAATGAAAAATGATATTTTAAAAGAGGCGGTCATGCATATTGACGCCGATCTCGTGGAGGAGGCAGGGGCCTTTTCCGCCGGAGCGCAGAAAGCTGTAAAAAGCAGGACCGGAAAACGCGCAGGCTTCCCGGGAAGAGCTGTCGCGACCGCCGCCGGAGTAATTCTCCTGGCCGGAGGGATCACGGCAGGACTGATCGTCGGAAGCAGGAAGCCGGGGCTTTCCGGCGGGCCGCGCGTTCAGTCCGATCCCGGAAGCGCGAACGCGACTTCTTCGGTCGCCGAACCGCAAAGCACCGTATTTCCGTCAGAATGGAGTGAAAACGAGCCGTACCGGACCATAGTGCTGAGCGCCTATCCGGACGGACGGCTGAGATTCCAGACTATCGCCGGAACTCCGAAAATCGAACTGGCGGCGTCAGACGGGTCGTTCAGACCTGTATTGGGTACGGGGCGCGCCGACTCCTTGAAGAATCGGAAAGCGCTGTTCAAAGTCTTCGACGGCAAGCAGCTGCAGACCGTCCCCGGCGCCGGAGAAAACGGTATTTCCGCTGAAAAAACATTCTCGATCCGCCTCTGCAGGGGGGAATGGGACAGCGGCGGCGATTATTCGTACGTGTTCGATATTTATGAAGGCGCCGGAACGGCTGTAGTCAGCAACGAATCAGACGGCACCGTGTTCGGGGCCGTGCAGCTGACCACGGAAGAAATTTCGGAGATCGCGAAGGGAATATTCCCGACGCTTGGTACTTTCCTTGACGCCGCGGCAGAGTCGGCGCTTGCCGGATCCGCCTTCGCGGACGTAAGCGACGGCACGTCTCCTTCGGGACAGAGCACAGTCCGGATAACAGACGGCATCAGGATCAGCAAGCTTGTTTTCGCATTGAAAAACTTGCCGGTCGTTGAGGCGGACGGCGACGGCGGGATCAGCGGCAGCAACGTTCTGTTCGGCTTTTCAGGACCGGAGAACGGCGGCGGTTCCGCACCGGATATTTCTATTATCGGCGGCCCCTACGCATCTGTCCGGCAGGGCGGCGTCACGAAACTGTTCCGCATACCGAGAGCTCAGATGAGCGAGCTTGAAATGATCGTCCCTGATCTTGTCAGCCCCGCTTTTTCAGGAACTCCGGGCTCGCGCATCGAAAAAATCATCATCCCGCAGGCCGTTTACGGATTGACTGTCCAGCGTCTGGAGTGGGATTATAACGGGGACGGAACGAAAGATCTTTTCAGGCTGGAAACGGCGTCCACGTCGGGAATTCTCCGTCAGACGATATACTACGTTGATGCGGAAACCGGCTCCGAGACGCAGCTGTGCGTGTTCAACGATATCTTTGTCGGGATCGGATTTATCGAAGGGGACGAAGGCTCGCCCGTCCTGTTCGATTGCGGCGAGGGCCTGACCTCCGGGGAGAACCGGAACGCGACGCTGAGCGAACCGTACGCCGCGACGTTTCTCGCGGAGCCGTTCGCAAAAATATCAACAAGAGGCGGAAAACCGTACCTTGTTTCCGTGAACGGCGAGGGGGACGATTCCGCAAGCGTTACGGCGACTGTTATTTACGGCAACGTTGTGAAGGAATTCCTGAAGCCCGTACCGGTGAGATCAGGATTGCCGGATGAAAGAATTCTCTCGTCACTCGACAACTTCCGCGCCGAAGTCTGCTTCAGAAGCGGCACAAACGAAAACGGAACGATCCGCTTCAATGAAAGGGTGAATACGCTTTACGGCGACGCGGCAAAGGCTCTGTACCGCGCCTCGCTCTCCGCCGCCGCCAACGCGGATTACGGACAGTCAAGGATCGAGGAGGTGCCTGATTCCGTCGGGATCGTGTTTATCTCGGAGAACAACGGAGAGTATTATTTCTGCGGACGGGTTGCTTTTCAGAGTCGTGAGAGCGGGGAATATATGGAATTGTCTTACGGGTCGCTTCATTCCGAAACGCAGCGCTTCGTTGCGGACGACGGGACATACGAAATGATCGCCGGGCTGGCGGGATGACGCCCTGGCGCGGCCGGAATCCGCCGGAAATCCTTCCGGATCCCGGGAATCCCGGGACAGGCTCCGCCCGCGCCGCACTGCTTGACAAAACGCCGGAAAAGTGATAGAATACCGGACGTAACTTAAACTATTGGAGGTGTTTTTGTTATGGCATACAAAATTTCAGATGACTGCATCTCCTGCGGCGCTTGCGCTGCGGAATGCCCTGTGGAATGCATCACCGAGGGTGACGGAAAGTACGAGATCGACGCCGAGCAGTGCATTGGTTGCGGAAATTGCGCATCAGTGTGTCCGGTAGAGGCTCCGAAGTCCGAAGAGTGATCATCAGAGCGAAAGAGATAGGTTTGACTGGAGGCTGTCTCCCCGGGGAGGCAGCCTCATTTGGTTAAAGCGCGGGGACGGCATGATGCTTTCGGAAGGGGAAACTGTCGACGACCTTCAATATGAAGGATTGCGCATAATACAGAAGAAAGGCACGTTCAGATACGGTACGGACGGTGTCCTTCTGGCGAATTACGCCGTTGCGGCCGCCAAAGGCGCCGGACTCGCGAAAGCCGGACCGGGCGGCGTTCCCGGATGCTCCGTAAAAGTCCTTGACGTCGGTACCGGTACCGGGATCGTTCCCATCCTGATGTGCGGGAAGCTGTCAGGCGCCGGCGCCACGTTCGATTTTACCGCCGTCGATATTCAGCCCGACATGTGCGACATGGCCCGGAGGAGCGTCGCCCTCAACGGGCAGCAGGATTCCGTCAGAATATTGAACGCGGACATACGCTCGAGCGGGCTCCGGCGGGGCTCGTTCGATATCGTTACGGTAAATCCGCCGTACGTGCGAAAGGGCGGCGGGATAACGAGCGACGTTTCCGGCATCGCGTGTTCGAGACACGAAATATGCGGCACGCAGGAGGAAATATTCGCCGAGGCGGCCCGGCTTCTCAGATACCGCGGCATCCTGGTCTCGGTGAACCGGCCGGACAGGCTGACCGACGCTCTTTGCGCCATGAGAGAAGGCGGCGCGGAACCGTTTGAGCTCGTTATGGTGCATCCTTTTGCGGGCGCGTCCCCCGCGATGTTTCTCTGCTCCGCCAGAAAAGGCGGGGGAAAAGGACTCAGAGTACTGCCGCCGATGATATTGGAGGACAGATAAATGCTTTACGTTGTGGGAACACCGATCGGAAATCTGGACGATATCTCAGTCAGAGCGCTCAGAACGCTCGAAAATGCCGACCTGATCGCCGCCGAGGACACGCGGCACACGCTCGGGCTTCTCACTCATTTCGGAATAAAAAAGCCGCTCGTCAGCTATTTTGAGCATAACAAAATCAGCCGCGGAAACGAGATAATCGGGAAGCTGAAAGAGGGAGCGGACGTTGCTCTCGTTTCGGACGCCGGAATGCCGGGCATATGCGATCCCGGATACGAGCTCATCCGCGACTGCATAGAAAACGGCATCGGAGTGACTGTGATCCCCGGGGCTTGCGCCTGCGTGAGCGCGCTCGTGCTGTCAGGACTTCCCTCGGACGGATTCGTATTTGCGGGATTTATTCCGAGAGAAAACAAAAAACGAGCCGCCTTTTTTGAGGTTCTCGCTGCAGAAACGCGGACGACGGTATGCTACGAGGCTCCGCACCGCGTCGTGAAAACGCTCGGCGATATCAGCGGACTGTTTGCCGGCAGAGGAACTCCGGGCAGGCGGCTGGCCGTCTGCCGCGAGCTCACGAAGACGCACGAGGAGGTGCTGCGCGGTACGGCGGAGGAGCTGCTCGCTCATTTCGCCGGGGCCGGGCCGAAGGGCGAATTCGTTTTCTGCATCGAAGGCGCTTCTGAAAGCGCTGACGGTACGCCTGAACGCGGCTCCGGCAGCTGTTCGCCGGACTGCCGGGACGGCTTTTCCGAAGACGCCGTCCGCGCCGCGTACGAACAGCTGACAGCGTCGGGAACGTCTCCGAAAGAGGCCATGAAAACTGCGCAGACACGCTTCGGGCTTTCGAGAAACGAGATATACCGCATAGTAAGACTTTCCGGAAAGGAGATATGACATGCCCGATCTCATCAGCCGTGACGGCATAACAATAGAAAAAGTCATCATTCATTTTCTTGATCTTTCGGGGACCGAGCCGGTCCTGTCGAATTTTCCGACGGCTCTCGACGACGAGTCGGATGAATATCTCAAGATCCATATAGAAAAAGCGTTCAATTCCGACGACACGAAAAAATGCGCGTTCGAGCGCGAGGGCTTCGTAAGCTCTTCCGTGCAGGACGTCAGGCACAATTTTATTGATTTCTCGCGCGAACTCGCTGCCAGATTTTTCGGCGTGATGCAGGACGCCGGTTCGATCCCCTCAGGCGACCTTATCGTCATGACGGCGACGATATCCGGCGAAGATTATCTGTGCGTGATGAAATTCAATTACAAGACGTCGTTCATACACGAATTCAGGGCGGTCGCCGATACAAACTCGATCAATTTCGTCCGTCACAGCGGTATTCTTCCCGGAAAGACGGCGAAGATCGACGAAGCGTTTTTCGTTAATATCGACACACGCGACGTCTTCGTGCTCGAGAAAAAATACGAGATAGGCGGAGTGCGGGATTATTACATCTCTTCCGTTATCCTCGGCGTGACGGACAATCTTTCGGTAAAAACGCAGCTCGACACGGTCCGGAAGGTCGCCGAACGCGTATATAAGGAGCATTACGGAGAGACCGTCAATATGAAGCCGAAGGTCGCGAAGCTTATGTGCCGCGAGCTTTCGAATCAGGATTCGTTCAGAATGGAAAATATTCTCGATAATTTTACCGAGGAATTTCCGGAAGCCGGAGCTGATTTCCGCGCCGCCGCCGGAATGCTTCCCATCGAAACGGAGGGGCAGCTGCCCGTTCCGACGTCGCTCGTTAAAAGAATATCGAGGCAGACCATAAAATCGAAAAACGGAATCGAGATCAGAATACCCGTAAAGATGTACGACAATCCCAAAGCGATGGAATATATCCGCGAAGGAGACGGTACTCTTACGCTGGTCATACGTGATATCGACGAGGGCAAAGACCGCGAAACGGAGGAGTGAGCAATAATGACAGTGAAGGAATTTATCGGGAGCAGGAAGACGCAGATCGTAGAGGACCTCTTTGAACTTATGAGGATCGACAGCTCCTATTCGGACGAGGGCAGGGACGCGCGGCATCCGTTCGGAAAAGGCTCCGCCGAGGCGCTCGCGGCAGGCGGAAGGCTGCTCGAAAAATACGGCTTCCGCGTAACGAATTACGACAATTACGTCATTGCCGCCGACCTCGGAGAAGGGGAGAGGGAACTCGACATCCTCGCCCATCTCGACGTTGTTCCCGCGGGAGAGGGATGGACGGTCACCGATCCCTTCAACCCCGTTCTCACCTCCGACGGCGTGATTTACGGAAGAGGTTCTGCGGACGACAAGGGTCCCGCGATCGCCGCCATTTACGCGATGATGGCCGTCCGGGAACTCGGTATCCCGCTTCGCAAAAGCGCGAGACTCATTCTCGGCGGCTGCGAAGAGCTCGGGCTGGGCGATCTCGAATATTATTTTGAAAGAGAGCCTCACGCGAGATACAGCTTCTCTCCGGACGCCGACTACCCGCTGATAAACGCGGAACGCGGAATTTCCGGAACGGAGATCGTAAAACGGTTCACGGAAACCGATTCGCAGTCGTCTCCCGTAAAGAGCATAAAAGCCGGCCTCAGGCGCAACATGGTTCCTTTCTCCGCCGAGGCGGCAATAGACGCTTCCGCCTGCGGAACCGACGCGGCCGGCATTGCGGGAATCGCCGCGGGAATAGCGGCGTCGCACGGAGCCGGCATCAATATCAGGACCGAAGGCTGTACGGTCGTTCTCGACGTGCGCGGAGTAGGCGGGCACGCGTCCGAGCCGGACAACAGCATTAACGCACTCACCTGCCTCATGGAGATCATAGCCGCGCTTCCGTCCGACGATCCCGTCACGGAATTCGTGAGAAGGCTTTCAAAGCTTTATCCGTTCGGCGTATATCACGGCGAGGCGGCGGGAATAGATATCTGGGACGGCATCAGCGGGAGGATCACGTCGAGCTTCAACGTCGCTTCGTACGACTGCGCGGACGGCAGGTTTACGGCGCTGATCGACAGCCGCGTTCCTGCTTGCGCGGGCGAAGACAATTTCATGGGTCCGCTCAGATCCGCGCTGCTTTCCGCGGGCGCCGACAGCGTGGATATTTCGCTCAATCCGTGCCACTACGTTCCGGAGGACTCGGAATTCGTTCAGAAGCTGCTCGCGAGCTACATAAAAGTTACCGGGGACGAAGGCGCCCGGCCGCTGGCGATCGGCGGCGGAACGTACGTTCACAACATCGACAACGGAGTTGCGTTCGGCTGCGCAATGCCGGGAGTGGACAACCGGATGCACGGCCCTGACGAGTTCATGATGCTGGACGTCCTTTTGAAGAGCATAGAGATCTTTGCCGACGCGATCATTTCGATCTGCGCCTGAACGCGGCCCCGCGCGGCTGTGGTCCGTAACGAACGTAACTGAACCGTGCCGGACCGGACTTGACTGAACTGTGATCCGTGAGGTGTTTGCATAATGAGCGATAAAAAAGATAATCCGGCCGCTTCGGCCGGAAGCGCCGAGGGCCCCGCGCCGCTTTTTGAAAACAGATTTTTGAACGTTTACGATCTTAGAAACGCTCCCGGCGGCCATTATTTCGCTGCTTCGAGGAGAAAAGCCGGAGATCTCGCGGCCGTTATGGACGACGCGTCGTTCCGGGAAATGACGCCGGACGCCGTTACCTGCGCCGTTATCGTCTCGGATCCGGAAAACGAAGGGGAGGACGGGGCGAAGCTGCTGCTCAGCTACGAATACCGTTATCCGTGCGGACGGTTTCTTTTAAGTCCTCCGGCGGGACTGCTGGATCCCGGAGATTCAGACGGAAACGGCCGGACCGGCGCGATACTGGCGGCGGCGGAAAGAGAAATCTTTGAAGAGACCGGGCTGACATTGCGGCGGGAGAGGGGAGACAGACTGGACGTCGTGAATCCTCTGCTGTTCAGCTCGCCGGGAATGACCGACGAAAGCAATGCCATAGCCTGCGCCGTGCTGCGGATCTCCCCGGACGAGCTGAAGGTCAGGTACGACAACGTCACGGGCACGGAACGGTTCAGCGGCAGTTTGCTGTTGAGCCGTGACGAGGCGGCAAAGATACTGAAAGACGGCCGCGACGAGTCGGGCAATTTCTATTCGGTCTACACGGCGCTCGTTCTGATGTATTTCATTTCCGGAATGTGGCGCTGACCACTGAAGAGGCGGATAAAGCTCACCGGGATAGATTCACCCGGACAAAGCAGAAAAAAACGTTCCGGGGTCCCCGACGGATCCCGGAACGCAGGAGGCTCTGACGGCGTATCAGACCATATCGTCCATGCCGTACATGCCCGGTTTCTTCCCGATGATGAACGAAGCGGCCTTCAGGCTCCCGTCGGCGAATACGCTTCGCGACGTGGCGCTGTGCGAAAGCTCGATGATCTCGTTTTCCCCGATGAACATAACGCAATGATCTCCGACGATATTGCCGCCGCGAACGGCGCTTATACCGAGCTCGTTCGCGCCGCGCTTCTCCCTGCGGGACGAACGGTCGAATACGTACTCAAACGGTTCGCCTCTCGCTTCGGAAACGGCGTCAGCGAGAGCGAGCGCTGTCCCGCTCGGCGCGTCGAGCTTCCTGCCGTGATGCTTTTCAACTATTTCGACGTCGAAATCCCCGCCGAGAAACAGTTCGGATTCGCGGGCAAGCTTTTTGAGCAGAGCGATGCCTACGGACATGTTCGCCGAGCGGAATACAGGTATTTCGCAGGAAACAGCCTCGGCAAGCGACAGATCGGCCTTGCTGACGGCGGTGGTGCATAGCACGAGCGGCAGTTTTCTCGAACGCGCGAATTCCAGAAGCGATCTTGTAAGCGAAAAGTGCGAGAAGTCTATTATAACGTCCGCTTCGATATCTGCAGGAACGGATTTGAAATTAGCGTAAACGGGGAAGCCGGCTTCGCTTCCGACCTTTCCCGCGAACGAATCGACGCCGCATACTATTTCGCAGCGTTCGCCGTCCTCTGCGCTTTTTCTCGAATTCAGCGAAGCGGCCTGCTCCGCGACGGCTCTGCCCATATGACCGAGGGCGCCGGACAACAATATTCTTATACTCATTTCATGGACTCCTCGAATTTTCCGATAACGGATCTGAGCGTTTCGAGATTTCCTTCCTCCATCTCGCAGAGAGGAAGGCGGCAGCCTCCGACGCCGATCCCTTTTATATTGAGCGCCGCTTTTACCGGTATGGGATTCACTTCGCAGAACAGTGCTTTTACGAGCGGCATGATCCTTGCCTGAAGCTCCCACGAGCCTTTCACGTCTCCGTTGATATATTTCATGACCATGTCGTGCATTATTTCCGGATAAACGTTTGACACAACCGAGATGACGCCGCTCCCTCCGGCGCCCATCATAAGCGATACCTGTCCGTCCTCGCCGGACCATATATTCAGCTCGTCGCCGCATTTGCATCGCACTTCGGACAGCTGGGCGAGATTGCATTCCTTCACGCCGGAGACGTTCGGTATCTTCGACAGCTCTCTGAGAGTATCCGGAGCAATATTGACGCCGGTCCGCGAGGGAACGTTGTAAAGGATGATCGGCACGTCGACCGCTGCGGCGATCGCCGAATAGTGCTTTACAAGTCCCTTCTGCGTGGCCTTGTTGTAGTACGGAGTGACCTGCAGAAGCGCGTCGGCGCCGAGCTTCACGGCCTCTTTTGAAAGATTGATCCCGTGCGAGGTATCGTTTGAACCGGTGCCGGCGATAACGGGTATCCTTCCGGCGACCTTATGCACGGCGTATTCGATTACGGAAAGGTGTTCATCGTCAGGCATGGTGGAGGATTCTCCGGTCGTGCCGCATACTATGATCGCGTCCGTATGCCCGGAGATCTGATATTCGATGAGCTCTCCGAACCTGTCGTAATCTACTTTTTCGTTGTCCCTGCCGGTAAACGGAGTAACTATCGCGCAGCCAGCGCCTGTAAATACCGGTTTTTTCATGAAAATCTGCCTCCCGATCCCGCCGTAAATAGGCGTTTGAGATTCGTGTGCCCGTCAGCCGACGTGCCGTAAGCACGAACGTCCGCCAGAGCACCTGTCCGTCGATCCGCGCGGATCAGTCCATGTAACCCATGCTCGCGAGCAGCTCCGCCATCAGGACTCCGCCGCCGGCGGCTCCGCGGATGGTATTGTGGGAAAGACAGACAAATTTGATATCGTACTGGGTGTCTCTGCGAAGCCGTCCGATGGAAACGCCCATTCCGTTCTCGCGCATCCTGTCGGGGCCCGTCTGCGGACGGTTGTCTTCTTCAAAATATTTAAGGAACTGCTTCGGTGCGCTCGGAAGACGTCTCTTCTGCGCTTCGCCCTCGTAGCTGTTCCAGATGCTGATGATCTCGTCGAGCGGGGGCAGTTCGCCGTCGAACGACGCGAATACGGCGCCCATATGTCCGTCCGAAACCGGAACTCTGATGCACTGGGCGGTGAAAGCGGGGGAGTCTGCCGGAACGATGACGCCGTTTTCAAGCTTTCCGAACAGCTTAAGCGGCTCTTTCTCCGATTTTTCCTCCTCGCCGCCGATAAACGGAATCACGTTGTCGATCATTTCCGGCCACGAGCTGAAAGTCTTTCCCGCGCCTGAAATGGCCTGGTACGTGCAGACGAGCACTTTTGAAAGTCCGAAGCGCCTGAGCGGGTGGAGGGCCGGAACGTAGCTCTGGAGCGAGCAGTTCGATTTGACGGCGATGAATCCGCGCTTCGTGCCGAGGCGCTTCCTCTGGGATTCGATCACGGCCGCGTGTTCGGGATTGATCTCCGGAACGATCATCGGCACGTCGGGGGTGAATCTGTTCGCGCTGTTGTTCGATATGACGGGACATTCGAGTTTTGCGTACCGCTCCTCGAGCTCCCTGATCTCGTCCTTCTTCATGTCGACCGCGCAGAATACGAAATCGACCTGAGACGCGATGGCTTCGGCGTCGGCTGACGCGTCCGCGACGGTGAGCCCGGCGAATTTCTCCGGGATCGGGACGGTCATGGACCATTTCTTTCCGACGGCTTCGGCGTACGGCTTTCCGGCCGATCTCGCGCTGGCCGCCAGCACCTTCACGTTAAACCAGGGATGATTTTCAAGAAGCAGCATGAATCGCTGGCCGACCATCCCGGTCGCTCCGATTATTCCTACGTTGTAACGGTCTTTCATGTTCGGTTCTCCTCCTGAAGCAGAAATTGCTTTATAAAAATAGGGCCGCCCTGGAGCCGGCGGCGGTGAACGTACATATGATCCGCGCTGATGGTGGCGGTCAACATAGCTCTCCACCGCATCCGCTCTACGGCAGATGCGCTGACAGTCCGGCCGGTATTCCCGGAAGGACCAGATCCGGTTCCCGCGGAAGTTCCGGCTCTTCGGCGTCTCACCCTTTCGGCCTGCGATCTTCCGGCTCCCGCGGGCCGTACTGCCGCCTAATGATGATCGACGCGCCTCTACGCGATACTATCATACCATTTACGCCGCAAATGTCAACAGGTTTTTCGGGGCGCGAACCGACGTGCGAACCGGCGGCGCGAACCGGCGGCGCTTACTGACGGCGCGAACCGGCGGCCGCGCAACGGCGGGATCTGCCGCCGCGCGGTGCGGGCGGAGCTATGACGGAAGGACGTCTGACGTCGGCAAAAAAAACGTCTCCGGAGCGGGCAAAAGTATTATTGACAACGGTACACAAAAAAAGTATAATGTTTTTGTTTATATTGCATAAGATAACGTGGGTCGGGGTGCTCACGCGATTTATGCTATGCAATTCTACTCAGTTTAACGGGAAGGTTGAGCGTATGAACAAGAAAAAGAAAAAGATCATCCGCATATCAATCATCCTGGCGGCGATCGTGGCCGTGGCTGTAGTGGTGCTGATACTGTACGGGAACCGCAAGGTTGGCGCCACTCAGTTTACTGTCAGGAACGTGGATCAGATGGAATTCAATCCGTTCATGTCCACCGAAAACCGCCTGGATAACAGCCTGCTTGAGTACGGTAAGGTACTTACCAAATACGGGCAGAAGGGCTATACGGACTATACCGGCGAGGATATAGTCGTTGATATGAAAAAGCTCGAATCCGCAGATTCCGGTCAGATCGTGAGACTCACGGAATTCGAGGGTTACGAAAACGGCATCAGGTTTTACAATCACAGTACGGAAGCGGAGGAGACCGTTGACTGTTCCGGATTCCCGGACGCCATCTATTCTTCGGCCGACGGTACCACGGTAACGTTTAACGTTGATGTTCCGACGACCGGTCTGTATTCGCTCAATCTCGATTTCCTGATGATCGCGGCAAAGGATTCCGATATGTACGTCGGCATCCAGATCGACAATAAGCTGCCTTTCAAAAACGCGAGCAACATGACTCTCAAAAGGATGTACGGGTTCTACAATACGGACGTCGTGCAGAATCTCGATATCTCCGGAAACCAGATCAGACCCAAATCCCAGGAGCTCTTCGGCTGGCAGAACGTCACGATGTCGAATCCCGAGGGCGTCTACCGCGGCGAATACAAAATGTATATGAAGGAAGGAACGCGCAAGATAACGATGCGTTTCTACAATCAGCCCGGCGCCATCGGCGGCATCCGCTTCACGGCCCCGACCGTCCTGCCCACGTACAGCGAGTATCTGAGCAAGAACGGCGGCGAGGGAGCTTCGTACGGCGGGAATGTGATCCGCTTCGAGATGGAGCAGCCTGATTATACGTCGAGCGTCAGCATCAGGATGGAATACGACAACGACTTCCGTTCGTCGCCCGCCTCGTACAAGGTCACGAGATATAATGTTTTCGGCGGCGAGCGCTGGAGCAACGGCGGAGATTCCGTCCAGTGGTCGTTCGGCGTCGAGGAGGACGGATGGTACCAGATCGGCTTCAGGTACAAATCCATAACGACAAACGTTGCCTCATATAAAGATATCAGGATCGACGGTGAGATCCCGTTCGCGGAATTCAATGAATACTGCTTCCCGTACGCGGACGGATGGATCGGAGACGCTCTCAAGAACGAGAAGAACGAGCCGTACATGATCTATCTTACCAAAGGCGATCACACGATTTCGTTTACGAACAAGATCGGTCCTCTGAGACATACGTATTATTCAATAGAAGAATCCATGGATTCGATCACGTCTCTCATCAATCAGGTCGCGAAGATCACTTCCTCCACGAGAAGCTCCTCCGGCGGATACGTGGTCGACCGCAACAGAGACTGGGATCTTGAGAAAAACATTCCCGAGCTTCAGGACGATCTCGATAAATACGTCGAGGTCTTCTCGAAATGCTACGAGGATATTTCGGCCTTCAACGGCGGAAAGCTTCCCTCGTACGGCTCTGCCGTAAAGGTGGCTTACGAGCTGTTCAGGAAAATGGCCGACGACATGGAGAAGGTTCCCACCTCCCTCAACGATATCAACAGCGCTCTTACCGGTCTCAGCAACACGATGGTCGCCATCCGCGAGCAGGCTGTGACGATCGACTATATGGAGCTTTCCGGCAAAGGCTACAATTACAGCAACGCGCGGAGCAACTTCTGGCAGGGACTGTACGTCGGCTTCATACGTTTCAAGGATACGTTCATAAAGGATTACTCATCGGTCGGTCAGCGCGAGCGTGCCGATAAGGACATGGTCTCTCTCGAGGTTTACGTTTCCCGCGGACGCGAATACGTGGACATTCTGCGCAATCTCGTTTCCGAACAGTTCACGCCGGACTACGGAGTAAAAGTCAACGTCAACATGGTCAACGGTTCGGAAGGTCTTATAATGACGCGATACGTTGCCGGCACCGCTCCGGATCTGGCCATTGCCATCGGAGCAGGCATACCGTTCGAATTCTCCGTGAGAGGCGCGCTCCTTCCGCTCGACAAATTCGACAAGTCCTACAAGCTTGACAACGGCACCGAGGTGCTGAGCTTCCAGGATCTTGTGGACAGATCGTACTATGAGGAGGAGCTCGTACCGTATCTCTATCAGGGCCATTATTACGGATTCCCCGAGACTCAGAACTGGGCGGCGCTCTTCTACAGAACGGACATTCTGGCCGAGCTCGACGTGAGACCGCCGGACACGTGGGATGACGTCTACAACCTCGTTCCGATCCTTACGAAAGACGGATACAGCTTCTATTTCCCGTACGGAGTAGGAAACTATACTCCTTTCCTGTTCCAGCACGGAGGAAGCTTCTATGACGAGGACGGACTTCAGTCGAGGCTGAATACCGAGGCGGCATACAGCGCGTTCGTCGAATATGCCGATCTGTATCTGCAGTACAACTTCGTCTACGCCGCGGACTTCTATATGAGATTCAAAAACGGCGAGATGCCCGTGGGCATAGGAGACATGGGCTTCTACTGCAAGCTTAAATATTCGGCTCCCGAGCTGAACGGCAAATGGGAGATCCTGCCCGTGCCCGGACATACCGTGCGCAACGATCAGGGCGAGATCGTGGTCGACCGTTCAAACGGCGGAGCCGGAACCTGCAATATCATCATCAGCAGCACGAAGCACCCCGAAGAGGCGTGGCAGTTCGTGCAGTGGTGGTCTTCCGACGCCGTACAGGCAGAATACGGAAGGGAAGTCGAAGCAACGTTCGGCGTTGCCTCCAGGTGGAATCCCGCGAACAAGAACGCGGTCGCCACTCTCCCGTACACGCAGGAAGAGCTCGAC
This sequence comes from uncultured Ruminococcus sp., assembly GCA_902796205.1. GTDB lineage: Bacteria > Bacillota > Clostridia > UBA1212 > UBA1255 > UBA1255. The sequence continues at coordinate 22,274 of CADBOE010000053.1, forward strand.
GTCATATACAAACAGTGGGATTGGCTGAAAGAATCTCCGAGCACTCTCGGCGGTTACTACACGAGCCGTTATCTCGTCACGGCGCTGAACCAGACGGTGCTGCAGGGCAAGAACGCCCGCGTGGCTCTCGAGGACGCCATCAAGGAGATAAACAAGGAAATGAAGCGTAAACAGGAGGAGTACAGGATCGGCGAAGGCGGATCGGTTCTCCGTGAAACTGCAACGCCGTGAGAGGGGAGAGAGAAGAAATAATGAGCAAGAAAGATTCTTCAAAAGAAGCTGTACCGGCTTCCTCGTCTCAGCCCAAAAAGAGACTGTTTAACGTTGAAAAGCGCTTCGGATATACGATGCACGAGATCTGGACGCACAAGATGTCGTACGGGCTCGTAGCGCCGTTCTTCATCCTTTTCATCACGTTCTCGCTTTTGCCGCTGATCGCGTCGCTGTATCTCAGCTTCTGCTACTGGAACATTCTGGAAAGCCCCGTGTTTACGGGATGGCAGAACTACAAATACCTTTTCGTGGACGATTCGCTGTTCCTCAAGGCGTTCAGCAATACCCTGTATTACGCGATCATAGTCGGTCCCGTCGCTTACATCGGTTCGTATTTCTTCGCGTGGTTCATCAACCAGGTGCCCACGAAGATCAGACCGCTGTACACGCTGGCCTTCTACGCTCCCTCTCTTACGAGCGCCATCGCCATGTCGGTAGTATGGGCGGTAATGTTCTCGAACGACAGCACGGGATATCTCAACTCCCTTCTGCTGAATCTGAATATCATCTCCGATCCCATCCAGTGGACGCAGGACGTCAACTGGATCATGCCGGTCGGTATCATCGTCGCGTTGTGGTCGAGCCTCGGCACCGGATTCCTTTCGTTCGTCGCCGGTTTCACCAACGTCGATAAAGAGCTTTACGACGCCGCCGCGGTCGACGGAGTCACCTCGAGATTCCAGCGTCTGCTTTACGTCGATATTCCGCAGACGATGCCCCAGCTGCTCTTCGCCGCCGTTCTTCAGATCACCGGATCTCTTTCTGTCGGCGGAACGCTTGCCGGACATCCCACTCCCGAGGACGCCGGCCTTACGGTCATGCTCCACCTGAGCGACTATTCAGGTACGAGATTCGAGGTCGGGTACGCCTCCGCCATAGCGGTGGTGCTCTCGCTGCTCATCTTCGGACTGGGCCGTGCCGCATTCAAGATTCTTTCTGACAAGGGGTGATAGCATATGCTCAGAGTAGATCAGGTCGATGTTGATTATTTAAAGAGAGCGAAAAAACGCAAGGACTACGGCGGACGCGTCATTATGGTGTTCCTGACTCTTGCGGGTCTCGTTTCGATGCTTCCTCTTGTATATCTGGTATGTACGGCGTTCAAGCCGCCCGAGGAGCTTTTCCTTTATCCTCCGACGTTCTTCGTGAAGAACCCTACGCTGGGTAATTTCAAGATGCTCTCGCAGGTCACCGCGAACAGCCTCGTACCGTTTACGAGATATCTTTTCAATACGGTGCTCATCACGGTCGCGTATCTGTTCTTCCTCGTATGGGTGAACACGATGGCTTGTTATCCGCTTTCCAAGCACAATTTCCCCGGAAAGAAATTCCTGTTCAATATGGTCACGTACTCGCTGATGTTCATTGCCTCGGCAGCCGGCATCCCGCTTTACCTGATCATTACGGGGCTGCATCTGGACAACACCTATCTCGTATTCGTCATACCGGGTCTCGCCAACTCAACGGCGCTGTTCCTCATGAAGCAGTTCATGGATCAGGTGCCGAACGAGATATTCGAGGCCGGCAAGATCGACGGAGCGTCCGAATGGCAGCTTTATCAGAGAATAGCTCTTCCGCTTCTCAAGAACGCCCAGGCCACGATCATAATCCTCTGCTTCGGAGGAATATGGAACGAGTCCGGCACCTCCACCACGTACATTTACAAGGAGCAGCTCCGTTCGCTCGGATTCTTCATGTCAACGATCGGCGGAGGCATAGCGCGACAGGGCGTCGCGGGCGTTACGGCTCTTATCATGACATTCCCGAGCATCATCATTTTCGTGATCCAGCAGAGCAGGGTCATGGATACGATGGCGCACTCCGGTATTAAATAAGGAGGCAGTATCGATGAAAAAGAAAACCTTCAAGCTGCTCATCCTCATGCTTATCGTGGCTCTGTTCGTTACGGGCGTCGCGGTCGTTAACGCCCGCGAACCGTACGCCAGCTATTATCTGGGGGACAACGGCGCTTATCCGATCCCGGCCCCGTACGAGGTGCTGACCGTGATCGACTTCAAGACAACCGAGGAGGGCAGGCTCGCGAATCCGGAGGATATATTCATTGACGACAACGACGTCATTTACGTCGCCGACACGGCCAACGACCGTATCGTCATAATCAATCCGATGGACGAGACCGGCACCTACACTCTCAGGAACATCATAAAAGGCGAGGGCTCGTTTTCATCCGGCGATATGTCGGCGATGAAGACTCCCAAGGGCATCTACGTCGATTCGGACGGATCGATACTGGTCGCCGACACCGGAAACAACCGCCTCGTCGAATTCACAAAATACGGCTTCTTCAAATACTCGTACGCTTCGCCTACGAGCACGATTCTTTCGTCGGAGTTCAATTACATGCCGCTTAAGGTGACGAAAGATACGAGAGGTTACATCTACGTCGCGAACTCATCCGACTCGAACGGTATTCTGATGCTCGACAACGACGGTGCGTTCCGCCAGTATTTCGGTGCAAACAAAGTGGCGCTCTCTTTCTGGGAATCCATCGCCCGCCTTCTGTGGGACCGCGAGGACCGTCTCGGAACGGTCGTCACGCTTCCGTATTCTTTCAATAACATCTACGCGAGCGACGACGGCTACATCTACGCAACCACGACGACCGTCACGCCGCCGCAGGTCAGAAAGATCAACGCGGGCGGTTCCGACGTCGTCTATGCCGGTTACGATTTCCGCGACACGTACATCACACGTTCCCAGGGCGGAACGGCCGCTCAGAACTTCTGCGACGTTTCCGTCGACAAGCTCAACAACATGCTGATCGTCGACCAGCAGTACGGCCGTATCTACGAATATGACGAAAACGGAATAAACCTTTTCGCCTTCTCGACAAACGGCAACGGCTACGGCCAGCTCAGCCTGCCGAGCGGAATAGAAGTCGACAGTCAGGGCCGCGTTTACGTGTTGAACAAGGGCAGCGGAACGATAACCGTTTTCCAGACCACGGAATTTGCAGCGCAGATTCACGACGCGAACGCCATGTACGCGCAGGGCAAGTATCAGGACGCGTTCCCGCTCTGGCAGAAGGTTCTCGACAGAGACAGCTACTATAACCTCGCGCTCAAAAACATGGGCGTCATCCATATGCGCGAAGAGGAATATAACGACGCTATAAAATATTTCTATCAGGCCGAGGACGCCACTCTCGCGTCGCAGGCCTTCAAGGAGATCAGGTCGGAATTCCTGCGCCAGCATTTTCCGCTGATCGCTTCGATACTCGTAGGCGTGGTTGTCCTGTGGCTCGTGCTGATCAGCATAAAGCAGGCGAGAAGACGCAAATACGGTCCGCCGCCGGAAAAAGTGAATTTCTTTACTCCCGTGAAGAACTTTTTCGGCAGGATAAAGAACGTTCTGCGCCATCCCATCGACACGTTCGAGGCTATCAGATATGAGAACCAGGGCTCGTACGCGGATATGTTCATCATCATGATCGTCTGGACCGTGGTGAACGTCGTTTCTGCATACTGCGTCGGTTTCATATACAGAGGCGGCACGCCGCTTGAATTCATAAGGCCGATGACGCTTATTCTTTCGGCGGTCCTTCCGTGGCTCGTTGTCTGCACCGTGAACTACGGTGTGACGACGATAATGTACGGCGAAGGAAGGCTCAGGGACGTATTCATCGGCGGAGCGTACTGCCACGTACCGCTTATGCTGTTCACGCTTCCTCTGTCTCTGCTCACAAATCTGCTGACTCTTGACGAGGCTTCGCTTTACAATCTTATTAACAGACTCGTATACGTCTGGGTAGGTCTTCTGGTTTACCTGTGCATAAAGTCGATCCACGGATTCCATCCGGTGAAGGCGGTCGTCGTCACGTTCGTCACGCTGATCGGCGTTGCGCTCGTGGTACTGCTCTTCATGATCGTTTACGGCATGGCGAACCAGCTGTTCGACTTCGTTACCCAGTTTGCAAAGGAGTTGAGTTATCTTGTCTGATAAGCAAATAAAGAACAAATCAAAGGCTGCGCCTCTTACCGCGGAAGAAAAAGCCGCGAAGAAGCTCCAGAAAAAATTTGACAGAGTCGACAAGAAATTCTCCTGGCTCACCGTGGTCAAGATCGTCGTTCCGCTCGTCGTGATCGCGATCATCGTCTTCGTTCTCATCAAGGCGGCCTTCGGAAACAGCAAGAATATCAAATTCGACACTTCGTCCTTCTCGAAATCCGACGCGTCGCCGGTGGATACTTCGAAGGGGATCAACGGTCAGCTGCTTTCCGATTCCGGTATGACGATATTCGCCGACAACGGAAAGCTGCGCCTCGGCTACTCTCCCAGAGACGACCTGTTCATCATACAGGACCTTTCGTCCGGAAGAGTTTTCAGGAGCTATCCCGAGCCGCTGCATTCCGATCCCGGCGCTGAAGACAACGCCGAAGCCGAAGCCGATCTCGCTCTCTATTCCAGAAGCACCGAGACAGGGCAGATCATCACTTCCCCCGTGTTTATCGAATACACGAAATCCGGTATGGAAGGCGGATTCACCAAAGGCATAAATCAGATGACGCAGCTGACGAAGACCGTTTATTTCATCAAGGACGGCGTCCAGCTCGTATATGACGTCGGCGATCTCGATCTGAGCTTTGCGGTCGAGATCACTATCGAGGACAATTCTCTCGTATATAAGATCCCGTTCAACGAGATCAAGGAAAGGGAGACTCTTTACGGCGAGGAAAGCGACAGGAGACCCTTCCTGTGCGCCCTTTCGGTCCTGCCTTATCTCGGAGCCCACAGGAACGGCGATTCCGGTTTCTTCGTGACTCCCGACGGCTCCGGATCGCTGACTTACTTCGACGTTGCCCGCGTTTCGAACTATACCGAGTATTCGAAGAAGATCTACGGCACGGACGTCACTTTCGACTCGCTCGACGCTCCCGATTACAGTAACGAACTGCTGACGATGGGCGCGTACGGCATCGTTGACGACGAATACATGCTCACCTCGTTCATCGATACGGCTGAGGCGAACGCGGAGCTCAAGATCGGTAATCCCGGCGTCAGAAGCCTTCCGTTCTACAACATCTACTTCGAGTTTACGTACAGGTATTTCTACCGTATGCAGATGTCCAAGGACGGCACCCAGTATCAGATGGTCATAAAGGATCAGCAGATAGGCGACGCCGTTCAGCACGTGTACTTCGATTCGAAGCCCGGATTCACTCCTGAAGAGGGGAAGGAGACCGCGCATACATACGTCGATGTCGCTCTCAAAACGCGCGAACTGCTGCTCGCAAAATGGAAGAATCAGTGGGGCGTGGAAGGGAAGAGCGTAACGGATGCCGAGCCTCCGCTGAATCTCAGGTTCTTCATGGGAGCACAGACGAGCTCCGGCGGCATACTCAACCAGCTCAAGGTGACCACGACGTTCAACGACGTCAGAAATATCACGGATGAGCTCGGAACGGAAGGCTTGAACGACATGAGGCTCACGCTTCTCGGCTGGACGAAGGGCGGCTATTTCTGGAATGCGACAAAGAAGAACAAAGTCGATTCGAAATTCGGAGGCAAGAGCGGCCTCAGATCGCTGAACGCCTGGGCGGCGGACAAAAATCTGTCTCTCGCTCTCGACAACAACCTCCTTTACATCTACGGCAATCCGTCCTCCGGAGCGACGCTCAGAAATTCGGTCGTAAAGAAGCCCAACACGTTCTATCTTGACTTCTATACGAATACGACGTTCGGACGCCTTTACCGGAGCGGTTATTACATGAGCCCCGTTTACTACAACAACAAGCTCATCGGAAAGCAGATCTCGAACCTCAGGAGCTACGGCACGGAAAACGTCGCTCTCCAGCAGCTCGGCGACGTTCTTTACACGGACTACAACGAAAAGAACGCGCTTACGAGAGCTCAGTCCCAGGCGATGTACGTCGAATGGATAAAGAAATACCGCGAGAATTTCGATCACGTATCGGTGTACAGCGGCAACGACTACGCCGTTGCCTTCGCGGATACGGTCGACAATATCCCGATGAACAAGTCTTCGAGGATCATCCTTGACGAGCAGATTCCGTTCATCCAGATCGTATATCACGGGCTTGTCGAATATTACGCCAGTCCTCTCAATATGCAGGACAGACCCGACGTGGCTCTTCTCAGGGCTCTCGAATACGGAGCAAACGTTTCGTACGAGATCACGAACGAGGAGATCAACCTGCTGATGTATACCAACTACGTGTTCCTTTACAAGGGACAGTACACGCTGCTCAAGGACGAGATCATCAATTCGTACAAGGCCGTCAGCGAGGCTGTGAAGCCTTTCACGACTCAGTCGATCAAAGACCACAGAAGGATAGAGCCTTACGTGGACGTGTTCTGCACGGAATATTCGGGCGGAGCCAGGGTTTACGTGAACTATACCGGTTCCGATTACACGCTGCCTGACGGTAACGTTGTGAAGTCCATGAATTATCTCGTGGTCAATGCTTAAGGGAGGGATTCAAATTGGCAAAGAAACCCGTTAAATATAAGAAAAAGCTTGCTCATAAGGCTACGATCAAATTCGGGTCTTTCGAGCGGCGCCGCGGGCTTGAAGGATGGGCCTTCTCGCTTCCGTGGATAGTCGGATTCATATTGCTTATGATTCTGCCGCTTTTCCTTTCCATCAGGACGAGCTTCTTCGAGACGAAGCTCACCGACCCGTTCGGCTTCGACGGAAACAGTATGTTCGTCGGATTCGACAACTACGTCGAGGTGGTAAAGGATCCCGCGTACGGCGAAGTCGTGTTCAACTCGTTCCTCACCTCGCTCTACAAGGTTCCGGTCGTGGTTGCCTTCGCTCTGTTCGTGGCGGTGCTCCTTAAGCAGAATTTCCCGGGAAGAACGATCTTCCGCGTGATATTCTTCATACCCGTCATTCTTGCCGGCGTTATCATGTCGTACCTGTTCAGCGACAGCGTGGGTTCGATAAGCGTATTCTCCACGCTGACCTCATCGCAGACGTTCGGCTTCGTTTACAAGATATTCGGAAACGAGATCATCTCGCAGATCGGTACGATCATGTGGGCGAGCAGCGTCGAGATACTTATCTTCCTTGCGGCTCTGCAGAGCGTTCCGGCGATCCTCTACGAAGTCGTCGAGCTCGACGGAGCCACCGCATGGGAATCGTTCTGGCACGTTACGCTTCCTTACGTTTCTCCGTTCGTCATACTGAACTGCATCTACGCTCTGGTCGATACGTTCGTTGACGCGAGAAATCCGGTTATGAACCTGCTGAGCACCCTTAACGCAGCCGGCAACAAATATGGCGTTGCGGCCGCGCTCAGCTGGATGTACATGCTGGCGACGCTCCTGGTTATTCTCATCTTCATTCTGCTGACAAAGAGGTGGTTGCGATGAAGGCATTTTTCGGAAAAATCGTAGGGAAGATCAAGGGCCTTATCGATAAATACAAAAGTCTCGGCTACCGGGCCAAGAAAAAGATCAGATTTATCATAGGCAGAGTCTTCCTGTATTTCGTGCTTATCGAACTGGCGTATCTGTTCATACTGCCGTTCATATACATCTTCACCACTTCGATGATGAGCTATCAGGACTATCTGGATCCCACCGTCAAGTGGATCCCCACAAGTATTCACTGGAAGAACTACTCCGACGCCTTCAAGGGTCTTTCGTACTTCGGAATGTTCAAGGGTGATTCCGGCGACAAGGTATTCATGTCGTCCTTCCTCAACACGTGCATTACGTCGTTCGGAAGCGCGATATTCCAGAGTATTTCGTGCGCCATTATCGGATACGCTCTCGGAAGATTCAAGTTCAAGGGCAGGAATATCGTATTCCTTACGGTTATCCTCGCCCTGCTGATCCCGCCCCAGACGATGATCATCGCCACGTACGGAATCTGGTCGAAGCTCGGCATGATCAACACGTTTATGCCCATATTGCTGCCCACGCTCTTCGGACTCGGTATCCGCGGCGGACTGTTCGCGCTCATCTACATGTATTTCTTCCAGAGGATACCGGACGCGATGGACGATGCCGCGAGAATTGACGGCGCCGGACCGTTCCGCGTATTCCTCCAGATAATGCTTCCTCTTGTGAGATCGGCTATCGCGATAGTATTCATTTTCTCTTTCGTGTGGCACTGGAACGACAACTATGAAGCTCCGATGTATATGTACAGAGACAGGATGCTCACGCTTCAGCCCAAGCTCCAGCATATCAAACAGTATTTCGCCGATCTGATGGGCGATACCGGTTCGGATTCCGACCCGATCAGGAAGGCCATGTCCGAACCGACCCTTTTCGCAGGCTGCCTTCTGGTCCTGCTTCCCGTGCTGATCGTATTCATCGTGGGGCAGAAGAAGCTCGCGGCCGGTATCGAACGTATCGGCGTTATCGAGTAAGAAAGGATAAAGTTTTATGAAAAAGAATTTTATTCGTACAATCTGCCTGTTTACCGCGATCCTGCTTGCGGTCGTCGCTTTCGCCGGCTGCAGCGGAGGAAAGGGCGGCGAGGAGGCCACCACGTCCGTCTATTCGACGCCTAAGCCGTCTCCGAAGGAGCTCGGCGGAATGGTGACTCTTTCAACTTACCGCACGGCGGCAAACGACACGTCGGCGTTCATGTTCATCCAGGAATACGTTCTTCAGTATCCCGGCGTCGAGATAACGAACGACAATGAGTTTTCCTATCAGCAGTATTTCGATACTCTCGACGAGAGAGTCGAGAACGGCACCATAGGGGACGTTTTCCTCGTCGATTCCGACAGACTCGCGAAATACGTCGAGAAGGGATACGTCATGGACCTTTCTCCGTACTGCACGGGTCTCGTCGAATACACGAGCGGCAACTTCAGAAAGCTCTATCCGGATTCCGACTTTTTCAAGGCCGCGTACCAGGATTCGCTTTACGAAAACAGGCTTTATATGATACCGACGGAATACGAAAACAAAGCCGTGCTGATCAATCTCGAGCTTTTTGAAAAGGCCGGTCTTTCCGTGCCTTCGGACAAATGGACGTGGGACGACGTGCTTGAATACGCGAGGATCCTGAAGGACAACGGCGTCGAGAAACCGATCTCCATGGATTACACAGACTTCTCCGTCTGGGGAGCGTTCGCTCTCGGCGGCGGAGGCGATCTGTTCAAGGTTTACGATGAAAAAACGGGAGCGACAAAGCTGAATCTCACCGATCCCCGGGTTTCCTCCGGTCTCAAGACGCTCGCTTCCGATTTCATCGCGGGCGGCTTCATCGCCGACAAGATTCCTTCCGAGCTTACGTCCGACGAGCTCAGAAAAACAGCCATCACGGTCGTTTCCCATTCCGATCTTCAGAACTGGAACGACCTTCTGACCGACGAGACTTTTTCGTGGGAATTTGCCCATTTTCCGAGATTCGCCGGTGAGGACAACGGCGAAGAAACCGAGTATTACCGCAATATCGGCGTCAAAACGCTCGGTCTGGCCGTGCGCAACCGCGAATACGATCCCGAGGACTACTCCGAGGAAGAGATCCTGATGGAAAACGAGATCCGGGTTCAGCTCGCTCTTTACGCGCTCGTGCCCGAGGCGGCCGTGGCTCTGGCCGGAACGACGGGCCACCGCGTGCCTGCTCTCATCTCCGCAAATTCGATGCGTTTCTGGAGAGAATATCCGCTGTCCGGCAAAAACACTTCCGTGTTCTCGCTCTACAGCGATTCCGATTACGCGGCCTCTCTTTCCGCGCATATGATCATCGACGCGGCGGACGAGCTCGGCGATTCTGTCGGCGAGGCGATACTGAGCTATTCCAGGGACGGCTCGGTCCCGATCGACTCGCTGCTCCAGAAGATACAGGACAACGTTAATTCCAATTGGTGATTTTCCGGGTATTGACAAATAGCAAAAAAATAGTATAGTATAATCTGCAACTAACAAATGGAGGTATGTTTGATGAAGAAGACTACGATAAAACTGGTTTCGCTTGTATTGGCGGTACTGTTTGCAGTAGGATTAGCGGCCTGTACGAAGGCCCCCATCAGGGACGGCGTTGTTACGCTTCCGCCCGAAGGCCAGGAGTGTGAAGTAAAGGGAAGTATTAAATTCTCCTACAGTCCCGGAGCATCCAGTGAGGACTCCAGAAACGCTGCGAATGCGTTCATCGAGTCGTTTAACAGGAAATATCCCGACGTGAGCGTTTCACGCGATTTTTCCGCTTCTGATGCGAGTACGCGTATCTCGAGCGGCGACATCGGTGACGTTTTCTATTTTGCCGAAGTCAGCGCTTACAACTATGCAGTGACTCAGAACGCTCTTATGCCTCTCGAGTACTACATGCAGGTCCTCGAGATCGACCGCGGCGACGTATTCAGCGGTATATTCGATGCCGGACTTATCAATAACCATCTTTACTACGTTGCCCGTGACTTCAACCAGATCCTTTTCATCTATAACGCGAGCCAGGTGAACTCCAAGGCTCTCACGAATCAGATCGTTCCCGAGTGGACCTGGGCTCAGTTCCTTGATCTCTGCGCGCAGCTTACCGACGACGACTATTACGGAGCCAGCCTGAATCTTCCTTACGCACCCGTATTCATTCCGTTCCTTGAAGCTTACAGCGGACGCGGAAGGTGGTTCGATCTTCGCGACAAGAAAGTGGATCTGACCAGCGGCGACACGCTCAAAGCTCTGAACGAGGCTATCGACGCCTGCAAGAAGGGCCATCTGAACCTCGGCCTCAGCTCCGGCGATCTCTTCAACAACAAGGAAGCCGTGTTCAACTATCTCGTTTACCCGACCATCAACTCCACGGCTCAGACCTACGATTCGAAGGCTGTCGAATGGGATCTTATCAATCTTCCTCTCTTCCCGACTCCTTCCTTCGGAGCAGGTTCCTCCGGTGTAGGCGTGTTCAACCGTACTTCGAATCCTGACGCAGCGGCCGCGTTCGCCCTTCATTTCTACACTCAGGACGGACAGCGCGCGTTCAACGGTCAGACCGGCGGTTCCGTTCCGCTGCTTGCTTCTCTTAAGGATGACGATTTCTGGAAGCATCCGAACGACGAGTGGAGCGGCAAGAACTGGGATGCCTGCGTTTACAAGGCCGAGGATTACGCTACCGTAGGACAGTTCGCGTGCATCCTTCCTCCCGAGATTTCTTCTCTCTTTGATTCGTCCGCGCTTCTTCAGATTCTCAACAGAGCCCTTTCCGGCCAGCAGAGCCTTGAAGACGGAATGGCGGCGCTGGAGACCAAGGTGAACGGCAAGTGGACCTCGATCAGCGGCTGATAAGACTTGATAAGCCTTAACCGGTAGTTTATAATAGGACCTGCTCAATGCAGGTCCTTTTTAATGAGAGGAGATCGTGATTATGGATAAGATCAGGCCGAGTTACAGAAAAGCCAGCTGGTCGGGCGAATGTTTTATTCAGGAGAACGGGCAAATAAAGCTCGTTTGGTATAAAAGACTGAGCGGATGGGGCTTCTGCGAGATCTATAACGGCGACGGAAAGCTGCTTGCCGTGCTCGACCATCTCGGAGAAGCGATGGTGAGAGATCAGGAGATCCCGATGAGGCTCGAATCCGAAACTTATTCAATGAGCCGCGAGGAGGGAAGAAGCGTCGTGAGCTTCGACGTAAAATCGATGGTCGTCCAGAAGCTGCTCGACGGCACTTCGTTCGCTCCGTGGATGCACTATCCTTTTACCGCTCCCGTTTTCGAGGGTACCGTCACCGTAACGCTTGAGGACGGTTCACCTGAAGTCCTGTTCAGCATGCGGCTGAAGGCAAGGGAGAACGTGTATCTACGTTATCTGCGCGCCCCCTGGATTAAAGTGGGATGCGATTCGTTCGGCGCGGATAAGACGGACGCCATTTTCCCCGGGATCGACTGGGCTACCGGACGCGAGTGGTCCAGCGGCAACGACTGGTTCCGTTATCCGTGGTCTGAGAAATACGCTCCGTACATAAATAAAGTTTCCATCCCGTGCATGGTCGTTTCACACGACGGAGACGCAATCGGCCTTTCGTGGGATCCCGACCGCTGGGCGGCCCGCTGGTTCAATTACAAAGAACACGTGCCGCAGCCCGTATTCGCCGCTCCGAATTTTATTGACCGCGACGACAATTCTCTGATCGGCCTGATGCTTCCGTCGGCGGAAGGCGCGAAGGATGAAAATCAGATCTACGCCGAGCCGCCCATGGAAGTTCACCTTGACGAGCAGTTCAGGATCGACGCAAATATAATTATCTGCAAAGGCAATTCCGCGGATCTGATCGCTTCATACGTGAAAAGAAAAGGATTGCCGGCCGTAGCCGGCATGGAAAGCGCGGGAACGTATGAAGAGATATTGAAAAAGATCGCTTTTCATTTCAACTCAAATCTGTGGGACGACGAAAAAGGCTTCGGCTATCCGCAAAAGAACGCGTATTCGTTCGGCGTGCCGCACTGTCTGAGACGGTTTGTGAAGGAGTTCCCGGATGACCCGAGCGCCGCCGGCCTCAGATCGAAGATAGCCGTATGTGACGGGAAATCGCGATCCGGCGGAGGCGCGGGGAAAGCGCGCGATATTGAAGCGGAGATAGCATCGCTGACCGCCAGAACGCGCGACGTAATAAAGGATCAGAAGGAAGACGGAACCTTCAGATTCGAGCCCGACGGCAGGCATTACGCGAAAGACGATTTTACCGTGGCGAGAATATTCGCCGAGCCGATGGGCGCCGACGGAGATACGGCTCTGGATATGAACACGCTGCCGGCTATTTCTCTTCTGGGCGTCGCGGCGAGGCTGAGAGAACTCGGCGCGCCGGAGGAGGCTGTTTCGGAAGCCGCGGACGCTGCTCTGCGGGCACTGGACGCGTGCATGGATCTGATCCGCCCCGAGGGAGGGGATTTCTGGGAAACGCCGCTGCATGCCGCAAATCTTTTCGCCGCCGGTCACGCCGCGATAGCCTTCGAGCTCGCTCACAGGTTCACGGGCGAACGAAAATACAGGGAGAAGGCGGTCTACTGGATCAGAACGCTGCTTCCTTTTACGCACCTGTGGGAGCCCCGGGATAAAAAGATGATCTACAACACGAAACCCTGCTTCTGCTCGAGCGATTGGTATTTTGCGAACTGGGTGCGCGATCACGTTCAGTGGGAGGTACTGGCCGTATTCAACCAGTCCGCAGGAGCGGGCATCGACTGGTCCCGTGTCGATACGGAGATCGACTGGCTCAGATATCAGCAAGGAATCACGCTTGCGGCCGCGCGCTGGATGATCGATCATAAGAAGGAAAACTGGATGCCGCACAATATTCCGGACACGTACGCGGATTACTCGGAAGGCGCTTTCGACGGCTGCTTCCCGGATACGCACAACAGCGTGACCGGAAACTACGGAGGAATGTTCATATCGCCGTCCGCCATAGCCGACAACCTGTTCACCATTCTTGATTTAATGAAGAACAAATGATAGAATGAAACCGTCCGGCGCGGTTGTCCGCGACGTACGGACAGGTCTATGAAACGGAGAAACCAGAATGCCGATCAAGATACCGGATAACCTTCCGGCAAAAGAAACGTTAAGGAACGAACACGTTTTCGTGATGGACGAGGCGATGGCGTTCAGGCAGGACATACGTCCTCTGAGGATCGCCATAATGAACCTCATGCCCACGAAGATTGTCACGGAAACCCAGCTTTTAAGGCTGCTGAGCAACACGCCGCTGCAGCTTGAAATAATACTTCTTCATCCCGGAACGTACGAGTCGAAAAACACCCCCGCGAGCCATATGGAGGCGTTTTACAAGACATTTGACGACGTGCGGGACGAGAATTTCGACGGATTGATCATAACCGGGGCGCCGGTCGAGAATCTTGAGTTCGAGGAGGTCAAATACTGGCCGGAGCTTTGCCGTCTGATGAAATGGTCGAAGGAGCACGTCACGTCCACCCTGCACATATGCTGGGGCGCGCAGGCCGGAATGTATTATCATTACGGAGTTCCGAAAAAGGATCTCGGCGAAAAGCTGTTCGGCGTGTTTCCTCATTACGTCCTGAACAGGCGCACGAGGCTGATGAGAGGCTTTGACGACGTTTTCTACGTGCCGCATTCGAGATATACCGGTACCGATCCGGCGGACGTCATCCGCGTCCCGGAGCTCGACGTTCTCGCCATGTCCGACAGAGCCGGTATCTGTATATGCGCTTCCGCCGACAGACGGCAGATCTTCGTGACGGGCCATCTCGAATATGACAGGGAGACGCTTAAACTCGAATACGAGCGGGACGTTGAAAAGGGGATCGATATCAGAATCCCGGAGAATTATTTTCCGCAGAACGATCCTTCAAAGCGCCCCTATCACCAGTGGAGAAGCCACGCGTATCTTCTTTACGCGAACTGGCTGAATTATTACGTGTACCAGGCGACTCCGTACAATCTTTCGGAGCTGAGCCTCGATTTCAAACCCGACCGGAAGGGCGAATGACGCGGTCCTGACGACGCGCGCAGACGAAGGGAGCGGCCAATGAACGAACCGGCTGTCGAAAGGGAAGGCGATATTTCCCGCGAAAAAAGAAAAGTATTTGTCCGCCGCGACGTCAAAGGCTATCTGGTATTTTTCGGGGCGATGCTCGCCGTTGCGCTTGTCGTAGTATGCATACTGACGCTGATTCCCGGCAGGAATCCCGGCTTGCGCACGGACGGGGAAAACGGGCTCGGACGCAGCTTTGCCTTTCCGTTCACGTTCTACGACGCCGGCGGCAATCTTTTCGTGCTCGAAAACGCCGAATCCGATCCGGTACCCGTCGACGACTCCGTAAATTCCGCGCTGCATCACGCGTCAAAGGCGAAAATATATTATCTGCGCGAAAATACGCTTTACGAATACGATATCGCCTCGAAAAAGCGCGCGCCGGTCGCTTCGGACGCGGCCTCTTATTCGATATCGCCGGACGCATCGTTTATCGTCTATTCCCGCCCGGACGGCGCCGTCTGCTACGCGAGCGGAAATAAATCGGTCGTGCTTTCCGGCTCGTCGGAAACCGATCCCGGAAACAGCTACGTCATCGGAAAGAACGTCGTGCTGTTCGTCAGGGAATGCGACGTTGCCTCCGGAACGGCCGAGCTCTGCACGTACACGAGCGGCGGCGGGACGAAGCTGATCGCCGAAGGGATATCGTATATGGAAGGATTCGGTATTGCCTCCGGAGACAGGAATATATTTTACAGGCGCGGCGGCGTGCTTTACGTTACCGACGCGGCGGGCAACATTATCGCCGAAGCCGGCGGCGCTCTTCCGGTGCCGGCAACGAAGCAGGCGATGCTGTACGAGCCTACGACCCGCGTGCGAAACCTCGACGGCAATACGTCCGTCAGATTCCTTTTCAACGAAACCGGAAGGAACGCAGACGAAACGGCTCCGGCGACGAATTCGGCCGTGTCCGCCGGCTCGCTCTCGTATTTTGACGGAAAAAACGTTCTTCCCCTGGCCGGGGAACTTAAACGGGTAATATATTGCGCTCCCGATCACAGCTTCCTGCTGTACAGCATTCCCGAAGGCGGCGGCGAACGCGTGTTCCGCGCCGGAAAGAACGGGAAGAAGGAGCAGCTGCTGCTTCTCGAAGACGTTTCAAAAATGCTTTTCGACAGCAATTCCGACAATCTCTACTTCCAGAAAAGCAGCGGAGCTTTGTACCGGTTCAACGTTTACAGCGTGAAGAACGAACCGCAGCTCGTTTCGGAATCCTCCGCCATGCTTTACAAATATCCCGAAAAGCCCTTCATTATGTTCACTGTACCCGAATCCGGACTGATCGGGCTCGTGCACAGCAGCAATTCGGTGCAGCAGTTCGACTCCGGCTCTGAACTCAGACTGTACGGGATAAACGAGGACAAATATCTGCTGCTCCGCAGCTACGGCTACGGCAGGATATCCCTCGATATGGCGGAATCCGAATATCTCACGAGGATATCACAGGATATCGGAGCGGACGTATTTTTCGACGGAAAACTTGAAACGGTAATATACAATTCGGGAAGCGACCTGTTCATCACGTCCGGAGGAAAAACAAGGTGCCTCGGACAGTACGAAAAAATCAGGGCCGCAGACGTGGCGTGAGGCTATGAAGCATTTTTACGGAAAACGAAAACGACATACGGGAAGACGTCCGGGGGCGGTTTGCCTCGCGGCCGTGCTTGCGATCCAGTGCGCCGCTGCCGGATGCGCCGTGACCGCCGATCCCTCGTTTCCTCCCGTGACCGTAAGCGCGCTCCCGACTCCCTCAGCCACGGCCGATTCGCACGTGATCGTCACCGACCAGCCCCAGGTGACGTCGCAGTCCGAAGCTCCGATTTCATTCACGGATATCAATTTTGAAAACGCCGTGAGGGAGACTCTCGGAAGAAGCATCGGCGGCATATACCCGTCGGATCTCGAAAACATAACCGTGTTCAGCGCGAGGGTGAGCGGCATCATCAACATTAAGGAGATATCGTATTTCAAATCTCTCGAGGAGCTCGACCTCATGGGCAACAGGATCAACGATCTTTCGCCGGTCAGCTCGCTTAAAAATCTGAAAAAGCTGAACGTCTCAAAGAATTTCACCGTAATGACCGGAGACAGGGAAAAGGGCCTCGACATATCGCCGCTCGGCGCGCTGCCGAGACTCGAATGGCTCGACGCGTCGAACGATCTGATCACCGATATTTCGGCTCTCGGCTCGCTCTCTTCGCTGAAATGGCTCGATATTCAGAACAACAGGCTCTCCGACGTGACCGGCCTATCCGGGTGCGTTTCTCTTGAATATCTCAATATTTCCGACAGCTACAGGATCGACCCGGACAAAAGCGAAGGCGGCATACGGGATCTCGCCGGTCTCGAAAATCTCGTGAAGCTAAAGACGCTCCACATGCGCAACGGCCTCGTGCAGTCGCTCGAACCGCTGTCCGGTCTCAGCGAACTCGAATACGTCGACGCTTCGTACAATCTGATGCGCGCCGTGCCTGATCTTTCGGGAATGTCGTCGCTCGGGACGCTGATTTTGAAATTCAACAGCATCATATCGCTTGAAGGGCTCGCCGGACAGTCTACCGTAACTATTCTCGACGTAAGAAACAATTTTATCCGCACCTGCGACGAAATACTTGAAATGCCAGCGCTCGAAACGGTATATCTCGACGGCAATCCTATCATAGATACCCGGCCGATAGACGTTTTCGAGGCGATAAAAAACGGAACGTACGTTCCCACACCCGCTCCTGAAAACACTGACTTTCCGGACGGCACGGGAGGCACTGAAGGCGCTGAAGCTGCGGAAAACGGCGGGAGCGCGCCGGCGACGCCGGAGGCCCCGGCCGGAGCGCCATCCGGAGCGCCCGCGGACAAAATGCCCGGCGGCGAATCACCCGTGAACAAATAAGGATCCCCAAAAATGAAAACGAGCAAAGCCGACCGCGGCAGATTCAAAAAAAAACCCTCTGAGAAGGCTCAGGAGGCGCCGAAGCCCGAAACGGGATACTCCGGTCACATACAGTGGTTCCCCGGCCATATGGCCAAAGCGAGGCGCATTCTCGCTGAGGCTATCTCGAAGGTGGACGCCGTGATCGAGCTCCGTGACGCCAGAACGCCTCTTTCGTCCGAAAATCCGGAGATCGGAAGGCTGCTCGGCACGAAGCCGCGACTCGTTGCCGCAAATAAATCCGACCTCGCGGATCCCGCTGTTACGGAAGCTTTTGTTCGGAAATATGCCGCAGCCGGCCTGCGCCTCATCCCCGTCAATTCCCGTGATCAGTCCGGCGTCAGGGACGTAAGGCTGGCTCTTATGGAGCTCATGGCCGAAAAAATCGGCAGGAAGCAGGACAGGGGCATAAAAACGTACACCGTAAAAACGATGGTCGTAGGCATACCGAACGTGGGCAAATCCACTTTCATAAACCGAATGTGCGGACGCGCCGCGGCAGTCACCGGAGACAGGCCCGGAGTTACGCGCGGCGGCCAGTGGCTGCGTGTTGACGACGGGATAATGCTTCTCGACACTCCCGGCCTTTTATGGCCTAAATTCGACGATCAGCTGATCGGCTTCCGGCTCGCTTCCACGGGAGCGATAAAGGATGACGTGCTCGACCGGGCGGAAATAGCGTCGTTTCTGCTGCTCTATCTGCTGGATAACTATCCTGGCACGCTCGGAGCGAAATACGGGATCGACGAGGCCGCTCTGCTCGCCGGCGGGGCGTCGTCGGATGATTCGGTCGTTCTTTCGCGGCTCGGCACCGTGGGCTATCCCGCGCTTGAAGCGACCGCGCTCAAAAGAGGCTGCCTGCTGAAGGGCGGCAGACCGGACGTCGAACGCGCCTGCGCGCTGGTGCTCGACGATTTCAGGGGCGGAAGGCTCGGAAGAATATCACTTGAGAGGCCGTCGGATGACTGAGGAACGGTTTTACGAACTGACCGCATACGAGCGGAAGCTAAACGCGGACGGCATAAAGATCATCGCCGGACTTGACGAGGCCGGCAGGGGACCACTTGCCGGGCCCGTCGCCGCCGGATGCGTTATATTTCCCTCATCGGGACCTTTTCCGCACGCGGACGACTCGAAAAAGCTTTCGCCGCGCCGCAGGGATCAGCTTTATGATGAAATTACGGCGTGCGCTCTCGGCTGGGGAGTCGGGCTCGCCGGCAGCGAGGAGATCGACGGCGTGAATATATTGCAGGCAACCTATCTTGCGATGCGCAGAGCTGTCGAGGCGGCCGTGGCGGACGCTGCGGAGAAGGCTCCGTCGGCCGGCGCTCCGGAAATAATTCTTGTGGATCACGTCCGAGTGCCGGACCTTATTATCGAGCAGCTTCCGGTCACTCACGGCGACGCCCTCTCGGTAACGATCGGCGCGGCTTCGATCGTCGCCAAGGTCACGCGTGACAGGATCATGGAAGAATACGACGCGATATATCCCGGATACGGGTTCGCCGCGCACAAGGGCTACGGCACCGCCGCGCATTACGCCGCGATCAGGGAGCTCGGGATTTCTCCGATCCACAGAAAAACGTTTCTGAAAACGCTCCATTGATATTATTGATATTATTGATGCTGCCGGTATTGCTGCCGGTACGGAAGGCGGCCACTATGACAGTCAGAAATCCGAAATTCATTATTTCAGCGGTGAGACCGGAACAGTATCCCGAAACGGATATGCTCGAGATAGCGTTCGCCGGAAGATCGAACGCGGGAAAATCCTCCCTGATAAATGCGCTCACCGGCCGGAAGAGGCTCGCTTACAGCGGCAGCACGCAGGGAATGACGCGGCAGATAAATTTTTATGATATCGACGGCGAGATGACGTTCGTCGATCTTCCCGGATACGGCTACGCGGCGGTATCGAAGGATCAGAAGGAGCTGTGGGGCAGGGTCGTTGAAAACTATCTGAACGTGAGACCGCAGCTGTATATGGTCATTCTTCTTCTTGACGTCCGGAGGGATCCCGGAAGCGACGACGTAATGATGTACGAATGGATAAGACGCTCCGGGCTGGCGCACGCGCTGGTGCTTACGAAATGCGACAAGCTTTCGAGAATGAAAGTCGCCGAGAGGCGGGCGGCCATCATACGTCAGCTTTCTCCCGAGGCGGAGCCGAGGATCTTTCCGGTCTCGTCCGCGGAAAGAACGGGAATAGATGAATTGTGGGCGGAGATCGACCGCGTGTTTTCGGACGACTGACGCGCCCGCACGGCGCTTTCCGCGGCACTCTTCGCAGCTCCCGCAGCCTTGACGCCTCTGCCGCGCGTGTAGTAAAATACGGCCGGATGCCGGCGGACGCAACGACCGCGCCGGCGTCCGCCGCAATACGGAAGCGAGGTTTTCAGGGTGAAAAAAAGTTTTATCGACGCGCAAACGGCCCGCAGGCTCTCCTGCAAGTATCCGACGCCGTTTTACGTCTATGACGGGCAGGGGATCAGAAACGGCATCAGAGCGCTGAACGAGGCGTTTTCATGGTGCGGTGATTTCAAAGAGTATTTTGCCGTAAAGGCGTGTCCGAATCCGTTCCTTATGAAGATCATCGCGGAAGAGGGATGCGGCATGGATTGCTCGTCATATTGCGAACTGATCCTTTCCGACAGCATAGGCGTCCGCGGAGACCGGATAATGTTTTCTTCGAACGACACTCCCGCCGAGGATTTCGAGTACGCGAGAAAACTCGGAGCGATCATCAATCTTGACGACGAAACGCACGTCGCCTTTCTCGCCGAACACGGCGGCATACCGGAGGAGATCTGTCTCAGATACAATCCCGGCGGCGATTTTTCCATAAGCGGTTCCATTATGGGCAACCCGGGCGACGCGAAATACGGCATGACCGAGGAGCAGCTGACGAGATCCGTGTCCGCGCTGATGAAAATGGGCGCGAAGCGCTTCGGCATCCATTCATTCCTTGCGTCCAACATGACGGAACCCGAATATTATCCCACGCTTGCCGGAATTCTTTTCGAGCTCGCCGTGAGGGTGAATGAAAAAACGGGAGCCGAGATTTCGTTCGTCAATCTCTCCGGCGGCATCGGAATACCGTACAGACCGGAGGAAACGGCTCCGGATCTCTCTTATATCGGCCGCCGCGTAAAAGAAAAATACGACGCCGTCATTGTTCCTTCGCGCATAAAAAAGCTTTCGATAAAAACGGAGCTCGGCCGCTATATAACAGGACCTCACGGGATCCTTGTTACAAAAGCGATACACGTAAAACATATATACAAAGAATACATAGGAGTGGACGCCTGCGCGGCGAATCTCATGCGCCCCGCCATGTACGGCGCGTATCACCATATAACCGTTCTCGGCAAGGAAAACGAGGCGTGCGACCGCAAATACGACGTCACCGGCGGGCTTTGCGAGAACAACGACAAATTCGCCGTCGACAGGATGCTTCCGGAAATAGTTCCGGGCGATCTTCTTGCCATTCACGACGCGGGTGCGCACGGCTATTCGATGGGGTATAATTACAACGGAAAGCTCCGCTGCGCCGAGATCCTGCTGAAGCCGGACGGCTCGGACGAGCTTATCAGAAGAGCGGAGACGCCGGCGGATTATTTTGCCACGTTCGATTTCTGCGATATAATAAAGCCGGAGTTTTCAGAACGGGAACGTTTATGACCGGCGAAAAGGCGGACAGGAGGGATCGCATTGATTGATGAGAATATTAACGCGGACGGAGGCGCAAACGGCGGAAAGCACGCAGCGGCGAACGGCGGAAGCCTGAACAGGGACATTGCCGACCGCATAAGGGAGCTTCGCGAGGTATGCGATATGGAGCGCGCCGAGCTTGCCGGCCTGCTCAAGCTCTCGCCGGAAGAGTATGCTCTTTACGAGGACGGCGAAAAAGATTTCCCGGTGAGCTTCCTGTATGAGATCGCGGCCGTTTTTCACGTTGATCTGACCGAGCTGCTCACGGGAACAGCGCCTAAGCTGGCGAACTGCTCCATCGTCCGCAGGGGCGAGGGAATAGCCGTCGACCGCTATGAGGGCTACGATTTCGAGAGCATCGCGTATAAATTTATCGGACGCCGCGCCGAGCCGATGATAGTCACGGTCGGACCGGAGACGGAAAACGATCCGCCGGAGCTCGTTTCGCACTCGGGGCAGGAATTCAATTTCGTGCTCGAAGGGCAGATCACGGTTTTGTTCGGCGAGCGGAGGTTCCTTCTCGGCGAGGGCGACTGCTTCTATTTCGATCCGGAGATACCTCACGCACAGTGCGCCGCCGGAGGGAAGGGCGCGCGCTTCCTGACCGTTATCATGCCGTGACGGCGCCGGTGCCCGACTTGAACAGAGGACTTTATGAAAGACGCATTGTTAAAGAGATTCGTGCCGAAGCTCGAATTCGGCTCGTATGAAGAATTCAAAAATAATTTCACGATAAACGTGCCTGACGGTTTCAATTTCGGCTTCGACGTCGTCGACGCGTGGACGGAGATCGAACCCGGAAAGAAAGCTCTCGTCTGGGTCAACGACGAAGGCGAGGAACGTATTTTCACGTTCGAGGACGTCAGAGCGTATTCGAACCGCATCGCCAATTACTTCCGCTCCCTCGGACTCGCGAAGGGCGACCGCGTGATGCTGATCATGAAAAGGCGCTGGGAATACTGGATGACCGCCACCGCGCTCCACAAATCGGGGATAGTGATGATCCCCGCGTCGTTCCAGCTGACCGAAAAGGATCTCATATACCGGATAAACGCCGCGAACGTGAAAATGATAATCACGGCGGAGGACGACAATATCATCGGCCACGTCGAAAATTCTCTCGGCAGGTGTCCCACGCTGAGATACAGGGCGCTCGTTACCGTAAAGGACGTATGCGCGCGCGACGGCTGGATGGATTTCCGCGCCGGCTTCATGAACGAAAGCGACGTTTTTGAGCGGCCCGTCGGCGCTGACGCTGTAAAAGCCGGCGACCCGATGCTTATCTATTTCACGTCCGGCACCACGGGAATGCCCAAGATGGTACTGCATCTTCAGAAATATCCGCTCGGGCACATCCTGACTTCGAGATACTGGCAGCAGGTCGAGGACAACGGACTCCATCTGACCGTATCAGATTCCGGCTGGGCCAAATTCTCCTGGGGAAAGATATACGGAGCGTGGCTTTCCGGAAGCGCCGTTCTCGGATATGATATGGATAAGTTCGTGCCGGAAAAATTGCTCCGCGTCATCGAAAAATACCGCATCACGACGTTCTGCGCTCCCGCGACGATGTACAGGTTCATGATCAAGGAGGACATTTCGAGATTCGATCTTTCCTCCATCCATCATTGCTGCATGGCGGGAGAGCCGCTTAATCCGGCCGTTTTCGACCAGTGGGAGGCTCTTACCGGGCACAAGCTGTACGAGGGCTTCGGCCAGACCGAAACGCCCGTACTGATGGCGAATTTCGAATGGGTTACTCCGAAGCCGGGATCGACCGGCAAGCCCTCCGCGCTGTATGATATCGCTCTCGTGAACGAGGACGGCAAGGAATGCGAGATCGGCGAGGAGGGCGAGATCGTGATCCGCGGAGCGAAAAAGAATCCTCCCGTCGGACTGACGGCTGGATATCTCGGCGACGACGAGGCCAACGAAAAGCTCTGGCGCGGCGGCGATTTTCATACAGGCGACAACGCCTGGATGGACGAGGACGGCTATATATGGTTTATCGGAAGGGTGGACGACGTGATCAAATGCTCCGGTTACAGGATAGGCCCGTTCGAGGTCGAATCCGCGCTGATGACGCATCCAGCCGTGCTTGAATGCGCAATTACCGCGGCGCCCGACCCGGTAAGGGGCCAGGTCGTGAAGGCGACCGTCGTTCTCGTGAAAAACAGAGGATACGAGCCGACGGACGAGCTCCGCAAGGAGCTTCAGAATCACGTGAAAAAAGTCACCGCTCCTTACAAATATCCGCGCATACTCGAATTCGTGGACGAGCTTCCGAAGACGGTAAGCGGAAAAATACGAAGAGCCGCCATAAGGCATAACGATGCGGAAAACAAATAACCGACCGATCGACTGAAGAAGGGAAGATGAGATTATGAAAAAAATTATTGTCGCAATCCTGATGCTGCTGCTCACGTCGGCGCTCCTGCTGACCGCCTGCGCTCCCAAGGATAACGCGCCCGCGGCCGGAACGGACGCACCCGAAGGGACTTCCGCGCTGAATACGGCGGAAGCGACCGGCGAACCGGAGATCACCTCCGCTCCGACCGCCGGACCCACGGAAGAACCGACCGAAAAGCCCACCGACGCGCCTACCGAACCGCCTACGCCTTCACCGCTGCCGACTGCCGCGGATATTGAAAAAGGCAAGAACGTGGCTTTGGACGCAGACGTTGAGGTATCGTCCAGCACCGGCGACGTGCACGTTCAATGGGGATGGTCGCGGGAATATATCAACGACGGCATCTACTGGAGCGCGGAGGATAACAGCTACGGCTGGACCACGGCCGTCGGCGTGAATACCGAGGATCCGGATCAGGATGAATGGGTACTTTTCACTCTTGCAAAATATACGAACGTCGACAAGGTGATAGTATATCCCACAGTTGCCGCGTCGTGCTTCCCTGTGGAATTCATTATCGAAGTGTCGACGGACGGAAAGGAATTCACCACCGTGGCGCGCAACGAGAATACGAAGGCGGCCGAAAGCGACGCTTCTCCCGTTGAGCTTACGTTTGACGCCGTTACCGCGAAATACGTGCGCTTTACCGCGACGAAGCTGAATCCGGTGCTCTCGGGCAACGACGGCTATCTCTGCCAGCTCGGCGAGATCGAGATCTTCGCGGCATGATTTTCAAGGCCGCGAGGTCCTGCGGATAACAACTGAAACTGAAAGACCGCCCCGCGTCCGTCCGGCGCGAGGCGGTCCTTTCTTTTACGTGATAGCGCGCGTTACGGCTTTTTCGCGATCCCGAATTTTCCGCTGTCAAGGTCGGCCGTTATCACGGTTCCGTCGGAGAAGAACGTCCGCTGAATGCGGTAATTGCCGTCGACGAACTCGTGCCTG
The DNA here is from genome assembly GCA_902796205.1 of uncultured Ruminococcus sp. Classification (GTDB taxonomy): domain Bacteria; phylum Bacillota; class Clostridia; order UBA1212; family UBA1255; genus UBA1255. The sequence continues at coordinate 46,995 of CADBOE010000053.1, forward strand.
ACCATTTCCTCGTAAGCCAGCCTGCCGGAGCTTTCGCAGGCTTTTTTTACGTCCCCGATCTCGGCCGCGGTCGCTCCTATCGGACAGTAAACCGGCTCGCCGTACAGTATCGCGTACGTGTATGCGGAATCTGCCGCCGGAATGCACCAGCCGCCGCGTTCGCCCGGCAGACCGATCCACGGGATGATCAGGCAGTCGTGGTAAACGAGGCTCAGAAGCGGAATGGGAATTCCCACCGCCTCCGATTCGCATCCTCCGAGCTCCGCGACGTAGAACGGCGCGTGGTGGCAGAGCACGAGCGAGGGTATTATGCAGTCGAGAGCTTCTTCGGAAGAAGGAATGATGCCCCGGTCCGTCAGCATATCGAGGCAGTGGCGCCTGTTTTTCGCGCATTGGGCCCGCGTGGCGGGGTGGTCCGGATTATAACATTCATCCATTTCGACGACGGAGAAAACGTCGAGGTACGACGCCTCGATCTTTATTCCGAGCTCCTCGAAACGGTTGTAGTTCCGTCTTACGTAATCGGGCGCCAGCCCGGAGCAGAGATACGTCTGGGAACCGCCGCACCAATACGAATGATACGGATGATTCCCGGCGGCGTCCTCCACCGCCTCGTCGATATCGAAGTCGGGATTGTCATAATAATAATCCCTGTATTGATCGTGTATTCCGAAAACGTAACCGATCTCGCGGCACGTGTCGGACAATTTCGCCATTCCCGCGGCGCCGCCGGCGCCTTCGTGAGGAGGGAAGGGGGACGGATGAAGATTGTCATAACCGTGAAAGCCCCACCCGTCGAAATGCGTATATGCCCGTTCGAGACCGGATTCTTTCAGCTTGCGCAGCTCTTGCGCGCGTTCTTCGAACGTGACGAAGCTGTCGTTCGCTTCCGGATTATCTGGATCGTAAAAATGAGATTCAGGCGTGTTGTGGTAGGCGATCCCGGCGTGGATAACGGGCACGCCGATCACTCTTTCGACGTTTGGATTTCTTACGGCTTTTTCCTTCAGGGTGACGAGCATGCCGCGCTCTTTAAGATAGGAGCGGTAGCATTTCGCTATCGTGTTGTAGTCGCAATTTTCGCGGAAGCAATACCGCATCCTTCTCGCGTAGTTCATCCTGCCGAGCGAATTGCGGAAGAGCGGAAGCACCTGATCCTCGGTAACCGTATATTTCGCGTCGAACGGCGTCTCGTATATGGCGGCATAGCCTGAGTCGCCGCGGACCTGCCCGAAGAGCGGCATATAGCCGTCGCGCTCATAGATCTGACCGTCTGCGATCACCAGCGGAACGCCGGCGGGGAACAGGCTGCCGTGCATTCTCGGAAGAACGGTATATCCCTCTCCCGGCGACGCGCCGAAGTCAACGGGACCGGGGAACGATACGTGATCGATCTCGTTCATTCCGTCTCCCGTCAGGAACAACTGGAATACGGCGTCGGACGTGTCCCGGTCGAGCCTGACCTGCACGTTCGCTCTGATCCCCGAACCTTCGAATCCGCCGTAAACGATCTTCAGGCCGTCGGCCGTGCCGGAGCGGTAGAAGCTTACCGATTCCGGCTTCGGGAACGGTATCGTCCGGCCGTCGCCGAACCTGACGTAAGGTCTGTGGGTCATCGTCCAGCTGCTTCCGCCCGGAAGCGTGAACGTGTAGCGGAAAACGTCCGGTATCGCGGAAAGCGTCAATCCGCCGCTTTTGAGTTCGAAAATATCCATTGATGTCAGCTCC
>CADBOE010000054.1 GCA_902796205.1 uncultured Ruminococcus sp.
ACCTTTTCGTCGAATTTCTGTCTGATCTGGTCAAGACTTTCCCTGATTCCCATTTGCATTTCCTCCTTGGCCGGAACTGAACCGGTATACAAAAAACTGCCGGCCGTCGCGCTCTCGCGCAAAGACTGACAGGGACGAATAGTTTTGCATTATCCGCGGTACCACCCACATTTTCGCCGCGGCACGCGGCAAACACTCATTAAAAACCGGCTCGGGAGCGAACTTCACCTGCTCCTCGCGCCGGACGTTCTCAGCCGATGCCGTCCTTCTCTGTACGCGCCGGTCGTCAGGATACTTTTCTCCGTCACAGCCGCGATATTCTGTTACCGGGTGAATATACATCATTCGCCCGCCGTTGTCAAGATTTGCCCGCCGCCGTAATGATTCCGCCGCAGCCGTCAGAATTCGCCCGCCGCCTTCAGGCCCGCGGCTTCAGACGCTCCTGTAATAGAGCACGAGAAAGACGAGTCCCACGAGCAGAAACAGCATTCCCGTCAGAGACAGGAATCCTATCCACGAACCGGATTTCTTCCCCTTCCTTTTCTGAACATATTCGTAATACGTCTCGTGCGGATATCTGGTCCTGCCGCCCGGAATGAAAGACCTTCGGACGTAGCGGAAAACGTATCCGAGCCCGGCGAACGCGCCCTCCCCGGCCAGCCAGGAAAGGACGCCCACCAATATGAGAAGCAGTCCGGGAACGGAAAAAGCGTCACACAGATATCTGTATCTCTGCGCCGCCGTCTCCTGAACGAACGGATTGTTGTTCATGAACATCAGACCGACGCCGGCCGCGCCGCAAAGAAACGCGATCCCGAACTTGAGTAAAAGCTTCTGTCTGTCCGTCCGGTTCTTCATCAGCGCTTGCCAAACTCCGCCAGATATTTCATCTCCTCGGCGTCGTTGCAATAAACGAAATGGCCGGGGAAGACTTCTCGCATCGACGGCTTGTCCTCGGTATAGTCATGCTCCGCGATGGGGTTGTAGGTGATCCTTACGCGCTTCTTTTCGCTGTGCGGGTCGGGAAGCGGGATCGCCGACAGCAGAGAACGCGTGTACGGATGCATCGGCCGCGCGAACAGCTCGTCGGAGGAGGCCAGCTCGACCATTTTGCCGTAGTACATGACTCCGATGCGGTCGGAGAAATATTTGACGACGGAGAGGTCGTGGGCAATGAACAATATCGTCAGCCCGAGCCGGTCGCGCAGATCGTTAAGAAGATTTATGACCTGCGCCTGTATCGAAACGTCGAGAGCGGAAACGGGCTCGTCGGCAATGATCATATCCGGCCTCATCACGACGGCTCGCGCGATGCCTATCCTCTGCTGCTGTCCGCCCGAGAATTCGTGCGGATAACGCCCGGCGTGCTCCCTCACGAGTCCGACGGTCTCGAGTATCTCGTAGACCTTTTCGTTTATATAATCCTTGTCCTTTATGCCGTTGATGGTCATTCCCTCGGAAATGATCTCGCGCACGGTCATACGCGGGTTCAGAGACGCCGCCGGATCCTGGAAGATCATCTGGATCTTCGTCACCAGCCTCGTCTTTTTCGCGATGCGCACGTCGTTTTTGTACTGCTTTTTAAGGGCGGCAAGCTTTTCGGTATCGCCGCCGGCCTCCGCGCAATCCTTCTCAAACTTCTCGGCGAGCCCGGCGCAGAGCTTGTCGGCATATTCCTTGTCGCATTCTTTCTGATCGTAATCCGCGGCGGCGATATCCTCTTTAGCCTTGCGGATGATCTCCCTGTATTTTGCGGCGTTGTCCGGATCGGCCTTCATATCGGCTTTCGCCTTCTTTATGGCGTCCCTGTACGACTTCTTTCCGGCGCAGATCCTCTGTCCGTGGAAATATACCGATCCGGAAGTGATATCGTATATTTTGATGATCGAACGTCCGGTCGTCGTTTTTCCGCATCCGGTCTCGCCGACGAGGCCGAACACCTCGCCCTTGTATATATCGAAGCTTACGTCGTCGACAGCCTTCGTCGTGTGCTTTCTGTTGATCCTGAAGTACTGGCACAGATGATCCACGCGCAGCAGGACTTCCCTTTCGCCTGTATTATCCATTGCCGTTTCCTCCTTCCTCTCCGGCGGACTTTTCCCTCTCGAGCATGCGGGCTATCCTGTCGGTGATCGCCTTCGGAATATCCACCTTCGGAGCGTCCGGATGCAGGAGCCACGTCGCCGCCCAGTGCGTATCCGATATCCTGAATATCGGGGGCTGCTCCTCGAAATCTATCTGAAGAGCGTATTTGTTTCTTTCGGCAAACGCGTCGCCGGCGGGCGGATAAACCATGTTCGGCGGCGTTCCGGGTATTGCGTCCAGCTTTTCGGAGGTGTCAAGGTCGGGCATTGACGACAGCAGCGCCCAGGTGTACGGATGGCGCGGATTGTAGAAAACGTCGTCCGCGGTGCCGTATTCGACGATCTTTCCGGCGTACATGACGGCGATTTTGTCCGCCATGTTGGCAACGACGCCGAGGTCGTGCGTGATGAATATGACCGAAAGGTTTCTCTCCTTCTTCAGCTTGTTGATGAGCTCGAGTATCTGCGCCTGTATCGTAACGTCCAGCGCGGTGGTGGGCTCGTCGCATATAAGTATGTCGGGGTTCGCCGCGAGCGCGATGGCGATAACGACTCTCTGACGCATTCCGCCCGAGAACTCGAAAGGATACTGATAATATCTGATCCTCGTCTCGGGAATGCCTACCTCCTCCATCAGTTTGAGGGCTTTTTCCTTCGCCATGTTTTTGGTAAGCCTGTAAATGACTTCGCCGGCCCTGGCCTTGAGATAGTCTATGAGCGCGACGGATCTCGCCTCGAAATCCATCTGTCCGGATTCGTCGATGTATCTGGTATAGCGCTCCGTAAGTCTGTCGATGACGAGGAGCATATTCTCCCTTATCTCGTCAAGATCGAGCACGTTCTTCGGAACGACCTTCCAGTCCACGTTCCTGCCCTTCGCGATGAGAGCTTCTCTCTTCGCGGTCTGGCGTTCAAACCGTGCTTCCTCCTTCGGATTGGTCTTTTTATAGTGGAAATACTGATCTATCGCGCTCGAGAGACTGCTTCTGAAGGTGTACGCGGCGGAATCCTTGATGAATTCGAGCCTGTCTATCGACCGCTCCACGACGTCGGATATCCTGTTGCATTCCGACATGGCTTCCGATCTGCTGAGCTCGGCTTCGGCAAAATATTTGCGGTATTCGGGCATCTTCGCCAGCACCTCGCGCTTCACCTCGAGAGCGCCGAAATAGGAATGCCTGAGTCCGGCCGATTCGAGCTCGATAAAGCGCTTCATGAAATGCTCGTCGAGATATTCAAGGCTCATCCTGTTCAGCTCGTGATTGTCGTAAACCGTGAGATCCGCGTCGGGATTTTCCATTTTGTAATATCCGATGCGGAAGAAATCGGGCTGCTCCTGGTTAATGAGCGATTCAAGCAGATCCTTGAGCCCCGTGAGAGTTTCAAGCACATCCGCGGGAAGCTCGCCGGTGTCCTTGTTCGTCACCGCCGCTTTCGCTTCGTGAAGCTTTTCCGAATAGCGCGCGAGATCGGCCTCGCGGTTTCCGGTCAGGAACCTGTTCTTTATGTCGCCGATCTTTCTCGCAAATCCGCCGATCTTGTCCCTGCGGGCAACGGGCGCGTTTCTCGACACCCTGAACAGCATATCCTCTATCTCGGCGTTGAGGTCGAACGCGGCGCTGTACGAATCGGAATATTCGTTGGCAAGCTTGATGGATTTGATGTTGAAGGAGTCGAACGTCCTGATCTTATTCTTTATCTCAGCGATCGTTTCCTTATCGTCCGGATCGCACGCGGCGATCATGTTGTCCTCGAGACGTTTAAGCAGGGTGTTGAACTCTTTTCTCGCCTGCTTCCGGTTGACCTTGTTCTTGAGGAGCATCGCCTCGGTAAGCTGCTTTCCGATTTTCACGATGGGATTCAGCGAAGAAAGCGGGTTCTGGAAGATCATTGAAATCTTGTCCCCGCGGATCTTGTACATCTCGTCCTCGCTGATCTTGAGAAGATCCTTTCCGTCGTACAGTATCTCCCCGGAGTCAACGATAGAGTTTCCGGCGAGTATTCCGAGAATCGCCTTCGACGTAACTGATTTTCCCGATCCCGACTCGCCGACGATGGCAAGCGTTTCGCCGCGTTCAAGGTCGAACGATATATTTCTGACCGCTCTCAGTATTCCCGTCTGCGTGCGGAACGATACTTTAAGATTTTTTACTTCAAGAATTTTGTCCGGCATTATACTCACCCCCCATTATTCGGAACCGCGCAGCGACGGGTTGAACGCGTCGCGAAGACCGTTTCCGAACAGGTTGAAACTGATCATCAGCAGAGAAATTATAAGCGCGGGGAAGATCATAAGATGAGGATAATTCATCCAGATCGCCGAAGCGTCCGACAGCAACGTTCCGAGCGACGTCCTGCCCGCTCCGCCCAGCTTCACGATACCGAGGAACGAAAGCATAGATTCGGAGAAAATGAATCCGGGAATCGAGAGCGCCGACGCCGTGATGATCGTTCCGAGCGTGTTCGGGAATATGTGCTTCCAGATTATCCGCGTGTCGGAGGCGCCAAGCGTTCTGGCCGCCATGACGTATTCCTGGTTCTTGAATCTGTAGAACTGGGAACGCACGCGCGAAGCGATGCCGATCCACCCGGTCAGCACGAATGCGAATATGAGCGACACGAGAGGCCCCACCTTTTTCGCGAGATGCAGCTGGAACAGCGTTGCGACGACAATGAACGGCACGTTGGCAAGTATATCCGAGACGCGCTCGAGAATAATATCCACCGCTCCGCCGTAGTAGCCTTCGACAGCGCCGTACATCGCGCCGATGATAAAGTTTATGAGGCAAACGAAAACGGAGATGAACAGCGAAAGCTGAATACCTTCGGCGAGACGCAGCGCAAGATCGTATCCCTGGCTGTCCGTTCCCATGATATAATTCGGCTCGAAGCCGTTCGTGTAGATGTAATAGTTGTAATACAGCACGCGGATCCTGAACAGCGATGAACTGTGATCGCCGCCGCCGACGTTTCTGTAATAGACAAGATTTCCGGCGGAATCTCTCATGTAGTTATCCTCGAGAACGATCGAGGTATCGAACGTGCCGTCCTCCTTCGTAAGAGGGATCTTCCGGGTCATGCCGGTCTCGGTCGTCCGTACGGGATAGCCCTTCGCGTCCGTCTTGTACCAGTAATTCGCGCTCTTGGGGGAGCCGATGATTACGTCGTAGTTGTAATCATTGTTCGCGACGATCGGGTACAGGACCTGCTTTCCGGTCTCCTCCTGCCAGTCGACGATCTTCTGATATTCCGACTGTTCGATGTCCATATAGAGGAAGCCCACTTCGAGATAACGGTCGATACGGGCCTTGTAATATACCTTTTCGGAGTTCTGGTTGTTCGCACCGGCTTCGAGTTTTCTGAAAGTTTTCGTGATCTTTCTGATGGGCTGGAATTTGTAGCCGTCCAGCGTCTCCCCGATCGGTTTTCCTTCGCCGAGCGCGTCGTAGGCGCCGACTCCGATCGCGTACGCGGTGACGAGAGACTTGTCTGAAAAGTCTCTGGACTGAGTCCCGTCGATGCCCAGATTATAGCCCCACGTAGTGATGGGAGGCCTTCTCTGGTAATACGTATCCATGAACGACGAGTTGTACCTGCGCTCTATAAGAGGCGTCAGGATAGAGAACAGGAAAATGATTATGATAATTATGAGCGCGACGATCGACGCCTTGTTTTTGCAGAAGCGGATCCACGCGTCCTTGAAATATCCGATGGGCTTGTCCTGGAATTTCTTGTCCGACAGCTTCACGCCCTGATTAGCGAATTTCAGTTTTTCAGCGGGAATATGGCGCTGTTTGTTTTCGTCGTAAAATTCATTAGCCATATTATTTCTCCCCCATTCTGATTCTCGGATCTATCAGTCCGTAGCTGAGGTCGACAACGATGCCGGCAAGCAGTCCGATAAACGTATAGAAGATCGTGTCCGCCATGAACACGTCGTAGTCAAGCAGATTGATGGATTTGATGTAAAGCGATCCGACGCCCGGGATCGAGAATATCTGTTCTATAATGAACGAGCCGCCGAGAATACCGATAAAGCTCGAAATTATCATGGGAAGTATGGGCACCATGGCGTTTTTGAGAGCGTGTCTCGAGGTTGCCTGGGCGCGTGTGAGGCCTTTCGTCCGCGCAAGGAGCATATAGTCTGACGTGAGCGTTTCAGTAAGCTCTGCTCTCGTGAAACGGCACAGGCCCGCTATTTCACCGAACGACAGCGCGATTATCGCCGGCACCATCGAATGGAACATCGCCCCCGAGAACCACGAGCCTCCGGCGTCGTTGAGCGCTTTCAGTGTAAGCGGGAAAAGATTCAGTTTGAAACACAGGAAATACTGGACAAGGAAAGCATATACATAGCTGGGTACTGAAACAAATATCATTACTCCCGTCGAGATCACCTGGTCCTGCCATTTGTTCTTTTTTATTGCGGCATATACCCCGAAAAGGATGCCGAGAGGAATAGAAAAGATCAATGAATAAAAATTGACGAGAACAGTAGGCAGCAGTCTCTGTCCGATGACCTCGGTAACGGGTCTGCGGTAAGCGATATACCACGACGTTCCGAAATCTCCCTTGGTAAAGATATTTTTGAAATAAATAAATAATTGCGACAATAACGGCTTATTGTAGCCAAGTGCCTCAAATCTGTCTTTAAGCACAGCTTCCTGGTTCTTATCTACCGGAAATTCCCGCGGAAGGAGCCGTACCAAAAGGAAACAGATCGTTACGATCACCAGCAGGGTGAAGATCATAAGCACTAACCTTTTCAGTACATATTTGCCCATAATTATACCATTCCTTTATAAAAAGCGGAGAAGAACTGCAGAAAAAAATAAAATATTGGTCAGGGCAGAGCCATAAGATCAGTTCCTCTTGTCCGGCCGTCTCATATACACCCATAACGCGCAGGGAGGGAAATCCCTGCGCGTTAGGATTATCATCAGATAATGACAGACTGACGTTCAGTCGGGTCCGTGTTTATTACTGATAATTGAGCTGGCCGTTGTTGTCAGCCACGAATTTCGCCCATCCGGCGTCATCGTAGTTATACTTCATCAGGCGGAGCCCGCCGAAGCCGTACATGATGTTGTAGTCTTCAGTATAATACGAAGTCTTGAAGGAAAGCAGCGAGCAGGACGTGGAGTTCGCAAGCGGGATCCTGTAGTACAGCTTGATGAAGGCTTCCTCAAGGAGCGCGGTCACCTTAAGCTTGAAGTCGATGGATTCGTTCGCGTACTCGCCGGTACCGGTAAGAGAGCCGGACCATGCCTGAGCGGTCTTCGTGATGTCTTCGCCGTTGATGTTGAACGTGAAGGTGTAGGACTTGGGATCCCAGCATGCGGCTTCGTTGATGCTGTACGTATCGGGATCCATGTAGACCTGGAAGTTTCTGAACGGATAGAAGGCAGCTCCGCCCCATCCGCCGTAGCCGATGCAGTACTCGCCCTTGGTGACGTCGCCGTAACGGTCGTTGATGTTGCCGACAGCTTCGAGGGTGACGGCGCCGAATCCGGAATCAGCGATAGCGTTGTTCAGGTACTTCTGGAGAAGGGCAACCTGCTGGTTGTCAGAGGAATCGAGAGCGCCTTTCTTCCATGCCACGCGGATCGTTATCGGTTCACCGGCTTTGTAGAGGTTGGCGGCAACGAGCTCTTCGCAGGCCTTCTTCATGAGAGCCTTGGCCTCGGTGAGGTTGTAACCGGTGATGGACTCGTAAGCGTCTTTAAGAGTCGCATACGGAGTTCCTTCGCCGTATTTAACGCCGTAAACGTCGCAGATAGCCTACATTGCAGGATCGGAATTACGGTACACGGAAGCCGGATTGTTCCAGACGTCGTAGTAGTAGAGCTTGCCCATGAAGCCGAACAGAGGCTTGTAACCGGCGGTAGCGGTGACCCACTCTGCGCGGTCGATGGCCAGAGACATGGCGTTACGGAAGTTGAAGTTGCTGAGAACGATGGAGTTCTTGTTGCCCTTGGACTCGTCCATAGCCTTCAGCATGGTCTCGTTGGTGTTGAAGAACAGAGACATCGAGTAGGTCTCGTCAACTCTGTAAAGCTGATCGGAAGAAGCGTAAGTGGTAAGTTCGTCGGCGTTGGGGGTCCAGTCGTCGATCTTTCCGGCAAGGAACGCGAGCTTCGCGGCGTCGTCGGTCATAACGTCGATGACGATCTTGTCGGTAACGTACTGAGGCCGCTTCTGGCCATCAACGTCAAACTGGGTGTAGGAAACAAGATTTCCCTTTTCCTTCTCAGCGGCATCCCAGCCGTACCAGTTCTCGTTCTTTACGAAAACGATCTGCTTGTCTTCCTGGAGAGAGTCAAGCTTCCATACGCCGTAGGACATCGTGGTCTCGGGAGAGGTTCCGTAGTTCGTCGTAACGAGCTCGCCGGTGGTGTCCTTGCCGCCCTCGTAAAGCTTCTCGTAAACGATCCAGTTGGAAGTAAGAGAGGTGTAGAAGGTAGGTCTTTCGATGGCGACCTGGTTTACGTAGCGGATCGTGAAATCGTCCACTTTGTAGCATCCGACCGTTCCGTCATACTCGACAACATCGCCGTAGGAAGTTCCGTCCCAGACGAAGAGAGCTTCGCACATGGAGTTCTTCGCCGTAGCTTCATCGAGGTCGAACAGATTCATGAGAAGGTCAAGGAGCGCGCCGAAAACGGCATCCTTGTTCTCGGCAGTGATCTTGGCGTAACCGTAGGCGTTCTCTTTCTGTCCGATATCCTTTATGGTCGTAGCGGAATTCGGGTCGGCAAGAAGAGAGCCGTAATCGGAGATCAGCGTGGAGAGCGATTTGGAATAAAGCTCGTAGCTCGTCGTCGTGGTATTGATGTAAAGCGTTCCGTCGGCAACGGCTTTTTCAAGAACGGCGTAATCCTCGAGAAGATCTTTCTGTCCGTCGTTGTCAGCATCTACGTCGGGTCCGGTGTAAGCAACGCACTCATAGAGAGGAGCTCCGGAATTATAATAGGTTGCGCCGCCCGCGACAGCAGACTCGCCGCCCCAGTAAAGGTTGGAACGGTAGTTTCTCATCTTCGGGTCAAGGAGCGCTTTCATGGAGTAAACGTACGTATCAGCGTTGATCTGTTCACCGTTCTGCCATTTTGCGTTGGGGTTGAGTTTGATTTCGTAAACGTAACCCTCAGTGATATCGCTGGCGTTCTTTCCCGCAGGAAGACTGACCTTATACTTGGTAAGATCGTCCTGATGATCCTTGGTCACGTCCTCGACAGACGTAGCCATCTCATATACCCACTGGTACTCTCCGGTCTTGGAATCCTTGATGGAAAGATCCACAAGCGGAGAAGAAAGGTAAGTGAGAATCGTATCATCGGCGTTGGTCTCCCACGTATGCGGGTTCCAGTTGTTGCCGAGCGAGGTCGAATATGTCTGGTACGTATATGTGCTCTTGGTTTCGTCGCCAGGTTGACTTGAGGCACCCGGTTCAGAGGTGGTCTGAGGCTTCGTCTGGACGCATCCGGTAAGAAGAACGACCGTAAGAAGCATTACAAGAGCGAGCACAAGACATATAGTTCTTTTCACTCTTTTCATTTTCTTTTCCTCCATCGTTTTCCAAAGAAAACAGAAATTCTATTTCGCTGTGAAATAGTTGACAGATATTATAGCCGAAGTGACGGCAAAATGCAACATTTTTTTGTTTGTCATGCGGCCGTGCGTATGAAGCGCGTGTGAGGTGCGTGTGAAGCGCGTACGCTGGCCCTGCCGGCAGTCCCCTGCAACGGGGGACAGAGTGCCGTTGCCGCCCGGAAGCGCCATGGATGCAGCGGGAGACAGAAGGTGGTGGTGCAATGGGGGACATGCAACGGGGGACAGACCCGGGTTCCGCATCGCCGTTTCTTGAGATGGCGGGAGGCCGCAGCCTGGTATTTCCCGGTATTTCCCGGTATTTCCCGCCGTTACCGATTTATTTTCCGTTTTTTACCAAAAATGCAACCGGGGACAGACCCCGGTTCCGGGTTTCGCTTCTCCCTTCTCCCCGACGTTGGCGGCAGCCAGGGACAGGGCGGCAACCGGGGACAGACCCCGGTTCACGCTCTCGTCATTCGGCCGGTTTGTTGACGCACGCCGCGTCGAAATATATAATTGTCAGCGAAAAATTACCGCCGCCGGCAGCTAATGCGGCGCGTCAAGGGAGACCGACATGAAACTCAAGGCAACGAACGAATATCACTCAACCGCGATCAGCCCCCGCCTCCCATCCAACTTCATTGAGCTCGGCTACGGCCTTCAGGTCGAAGGCATGGCCGCGGAAATGTTTTTCAACCGCAGCTTCGAGCCGTTCTATCCGTACCGCCTGATCAACAAGCTGTGGTACGACCTGCTCGACGACGAAAACGACTTCACCTCGCGCTGCGAAACGGACTGGCGCGTTTTCGACTGGTACCACTCGTCGTACGAGCACAACGCCTGGTTCGCCTTCCCCGGCGTTGGCGGCTATCAGGAAATAAAGGACGATTCCACGTTCGTGATCGGGCGCTCCCCTTCGGCCGACGTCCGCATCAGGATGGTCGAAGGCGGCAATCACGGCACCCACGCGATGGAGGTCGTCAATAACAGCAGCGCTCCCGGCGGTCTCGCCCAGGACGGCAAATATTTCTTCCCCGGCGTTGTCTGCCGCTTCCGCGGAATGATCCGCACCGCCGGAAATCCGCCGGCCGGCAGGTCGTTTCCGGTAAAAGCCGCGCTGTACCGCGAAGGCGACACCTCCGACCCCGGAGCCGCGCCCGTGTGCGTCGCCGAGCTCGGCATTGTCCGCCCGGAATACGCCGAATTCAGATGCGGCCTGAGCGCCCCCGAAGAAGGAAGATACACGTTCGTCCTGCTCCTGCCCCCCGGCGGCGCCGTCGAATGCGACGACTTCTCGCTCATGCCCGAAGACGCGAAGGGCGCCTTCAAAAAAAGCGCCGTCGAAACCGGAAAATACGTCGCCCCCGGCGTGATCCGCTGGCCGGGAGGCTGCTTCGCCTCGTTCTACAACTGGCGCGAGGGAGTCGGCAAAAACCGCCGTCCGTCCTATTCATATTTCTGGGGCGGCTACCAGTACAACGACGTCGGTACCGACGAGCTGGCGGCCTACGCCGAAGAACTCGGAGCCGAATCGATGATCTGCGTCAACGTCTACCACCCGTTCAAAAGATATTTTGAATACGTCCCGCCGGAATCACTTGACGGCGACCCGGACGACCGCTCGCTGACCGGCGCGCTCCACGACCGCGACCTCCCAGAATTCACGGACAAGGAAAAAGGAGCCGCGGAGGCGGCGGCGTGGGTGGAATACTGCAACGGCGGCCCCGACACCGAGGGAGGACGCGCAAGAGCCGCGAACGGACACCCGGAACCGTACAACGTAAAATACTGGGAAATGGACAATGAGATTCACCGCTGGTACAGGCCGGACGAATACGCCGGGGCATGCTCCCTGTATTCGAAGGCGATGAAAGCAGTCGATCCTTCCATAAAGATCGGCTTGATCTCCTATTGCTACGGCGAGGCCGCGCTGCCCGGAATGCTTGAAATCTGCGGTCGCGACGTCGACTTTCTCGCCGACCGCGGCTTCGCCGAGGACGAACTCGAACGCAAGCTCGCGATCATCATGGAATATAACGCGAAAAACGGGACGGACATCAAATACTGTAACACCGAATGGCTCCCGCTTAACGGCGCCGACGTCTACAACATGGTCCCCAGGTCCGAAACGCGCCGCAACAAATGCTTCATGTTCAGCAAATGGACGTACGCTCTCGACGCGGCGGCGACGCTGATGATGTGGCAGCGCCACGGGGACGTCGTCGACTTCGTGAATTTCAACAATCTTGCCAACACTCACTCGCAGTCGGCAATCGAAACGGCGAAGGAAGGCGGGTACGTTACCGCCGCCGGCATGATGCTGCACAGATTTGCCGTCACCCGCGCATACCGCACGCTGAAGCTCGAAAATTATCATCCGGAAAGAGACGACGCCGTCAGCGTACAGCTCTCGGCGGACAGAACGGGAAAAGCGCTCGTGCTGAACGTGCTGAACCGCTCCTCGGACGACGGCGAGGTCGTGATCGATCTCGGACCGTTCAGCGCGGCTGACGGAAAATACGGCGGAGTGATATTGTCCGCGCCGGAAATGCTGTCGATGAACACGCTGACCGACCGCCCCGTCAGAGAAATCGAAGGCTCGGTAACAATAAAAGCGGGGAACGTTGCCGCCCCCGCGCCGCGCCTGTCGTTCGCCGAATACGTGATAGAGCTCACAGAGCCTCTACAAGCCTTTTGAACGTATTTCCGCGTTCTTCGAAATTTTTGAATTTATCAAAGCTCGTGCTGGCCGGCGAGAGCAGGACCGTTTCTCCCGGAAGCGCGGCTTTTTTTGCCTCGTTTACGGCCTCCTCGTACGTTTCGACGCGCACGACCGTCACTTCCCGCGATCTTCCGGTGTCGGAGAGCGCTTTTTCGATCTTGTCCGACGTCGGCCCGGTGAGGATCAGCACCCTGACCTTGTCCGCGATATGCGGTCCGAGCGGCGAATAATCGAGATTCTTGTCCTTCCCTCCGGCGATCATCACGAGCTTCCGGCCGTCGAAAACGGACAGCGCGTTTATGGTTCGTTCGGGGCTGCTGTCGATCGAGCTGTTCACGTAGGTGACGCCGTCCAGCACGCGCACACGCTCGAGTCTGTGCTCCACTCCGGCGAATCCGGAGGCAACCGCTTCGACGTCCTCCGCGTTTATCTCGTCGCGGACAAGAAGCGCCGCGGCCATCAGATTTTCGACGTTGTGAAGCCCGGGCAGAAGGAGTTTTCCGCGGTCAATTTCATATTCATCGCCGCCGCGGCCGTCGCGGCTCCGGCCTTCGCCGCCGGTGAAAAAGTCCCTGAAAACTATCTTTCCGTCTCTGAGGAAGGCGCTCGCGCCGCTGTGGGGCGCGTTCAGGACAGTTTCGGGAGTATGCTTTGCCGTGAACAGATCGACGGTAATGCCGCTGCCGCCTGTGCCGTTGGCGCCGCTGCCGCCGTTGCAGACGCCGCTGCAGTCGCCGCTGTTGCTGCTGCAGTTGCCTTTGTCACTGTTGCAGTTGCCGCGTTCTGTCCCGGCTGCGTTCCACGCTTCGTCTCCGCCTGCGCGTGCCGTCCATGCCCCGGTCTCCGCCGCGAGCTCAGCCGCGATACCGGCCGTCACCGGATTGCCGCCGTTCAGCACGACGCGCTTCCCCGTTCCGGGAGCGTTGAAGCCGTTCAGCGGCAGCCCGAAGACCGCCTTTTTCGCGTCGATATATTCCTGATAATCCTTATGAACGTTCAGATGGTTGGGCGTGATGTTCGTTATCACGGACGCGTTGGCCGACGTACGGGCGTGCATGAGCTGGAAGCTTGAAAGCTCCAGCACGGCCCTGTCGCACGGCTTTATCTGCGCGAGCAGGTCGATCAGCGGCGTTCCGATATTGCCGCCGAGCCATATTCTGATCCCTGTGCCGTTATAATGCCTCTCGAGAAGCTTCGCAGTCAGCGTCGTGGTCGTCGTTTTTCCGTCGCTTCCGGTGACCGCGTAGATCGGGCAGGGACAATATTCCATGAATATTTCCATTTCGGAAGTGAGCACTGCCCCGCGCCTCACGGCCTCCGCGATCTGCTCCGTGTCGGGCCGCATCACCGGAGAACGGAAGATCATGTCGAATCGTCCGTCAGGGAGCCCCTCGAGATATCCTTTTCCGAACGTGAAACCGGCTATCGTACCGGCTTCCAGCATCGCCCCGGCCTCGCGGACGTTCGCCGGATCTTCGTTCATATCGAACAGCAGAACGTTCCTCGCGCCGCAGGCAGCAAAAAATCTCAGCAGCGCTCTGTTGCTGATGCCGAAGCCGAGCACGGCGATCTTTTTCCCCGGAAGCGTTCCGGTAAATGCGCGAAGCTTTTCGTTCGCGTAATTCGCGTATTTCGCGTAATTAGCGTATTTCACGCATTCCGCGTAACAGGTATCGGCTTCGGTATCGATGTCGGTTCCGGTTTCGATCTCGGTTCCGGTATTAGTTTCAGTATTTGTATTTGTATTTGTATTGGTATTGGTTCCGGTTTCAGTTTCAGTGTTGCTGCTGTTCATCTCTAAGCTTTCTCCCCAGACGTTCTTTCAGAAGCCTGTCCAGCACGGCAGGGTCGGCCCGCCCGCCCGTCAGCTTCATGCATTTTCCGATCACGGCCGCGAGAGCGGCTTCCTTGCCCGCGACAAATTGCGCCGCCGCCCTGCTCTCTTCAATTATCGCTTTTTCGACGACCGCGGTCAATTCTTTTTCGTCCCGGATAACGCCGAGACCGTGCGCCGCCGTCAGCTCCGCCGGATCCGCGCTTACGTTTTCCGCGGCTAATGCTATCAGCCGTCCAACGTTCGCGCTGCCCAGTCCGCCGTCGGCAACGAGCTTAACGATCCCGGCCGTCTGCCGTTCCGCGGGCCGCCTGTCGCGATCCGCGAGCGTAAATATCCGCGAAATGCATATTTTCGCCGCTTCTTTTTCAAGCTTTCCCGATATTTCCGGGGCGGAACACACTCCGTTGTAATAATCGGAGAAATCCGGCGTTGATATTATGAGCATCGCGTCCTCTTCGCGGAGCCCGAAAACGTCGGTATATCTCCGCGCGACCGCGTCAGGCGCCTCCGGCAGGCGCGCCGCCTCTTCCGCGATGAGCTTCTCGCTGACCGCGACCGGTCCGAGGTCCGTGTCAGGCATGTATCTGTATCCTGTCTGATCCTCTTTTTCACGCATCGGCTCCGTCGTGCCGCTCTTTTCGGAAAACCTACGCGTTTCTTCGGCTACCGGCAGGCCGCGGTCGAGCAATCCGGATTGCCGCCGTATCTCGTACGTGATGGCTGTCCTCATGAACGAAAACGAATTGATGTTTTTCAGCTCGACCTTTGCCCCCGGCGGATCGCCGCGCTTTCTCAGCGAAACATTAACGTCGACGCGCATGCTCCCTTCGTTCATTCTGCAATCGGATACGCCCGCATATACAGTGTACAGCCTCAGCTTTTCAGCGAAATTCACGGCTTCGTCGGCGCTTCGCATGTCCGGCTCCGTCACGATCTCGAGGAGCGGCACGCCCGCCCTGTTGAAATCCGGGATCGCGCGTCCGTCAGCGCCGTAAACCAGCTTCGCGGCGTCCTCTTCGATGTGGATCCTCCTGAGCCTGATCTTTTTTTCTCCGCCTTCCGCGCGAATAGCCAATCCGCCTCCGGTGCAGACCGGCCGCCTGAACTGGGTGATCTGATAGCCTTTCGGAAGGTCCGGATAAAAATAATGCTTGCGGTCGAACAGCGATCCGCGGTCGATTTCGCAGCCGAGCATAAGGCCTTCCCTCACCGCCATACGCGTCATCAGGCTGTTGTACGACGGCAACGCTCCCGGATATCCCGTACACACAGGGCAAACGCATGTGTTCGGCGCGGCGGAGGACAACGCCTCGCATCCGCAGAACAGCTTCCCGATGCCCTTGACTTCCACGTGTACCTCGAGGCCAATGACAGCTTCGTATGTTCCAGAAACGCTTTTCTCACAGCTTCCGCTCATCGCCGCACCTTCCGATCGTATTTCAGGCATTTCGTCCGACGGCGTTTTTATACAGCATTTACGGCGTCAAGTCAACAACGCCGCCGCTCTCAGGCGCCCGTTTCAGCCGAGAAAGCGCGCAGCGGAGGACGGGGTGCAACGGGGGACAGGTGCAACGGGGGACAGAGCACGGTTGCAACGGGGGACAGAGCACCGTTTCGCGTCCTCTTTTTTCGAGAGAACGGAAGCCCTGAGCAGGATATTTCCCGGTATTTCCCGCCGTTACCAACTTATTTTCCGTTATTTCCCGAAGGCTGGCAAAAATGAGACCGATGCGCAACCGGGGACAGACCCGGGTTGCTTCCGCCGTTTCTTCCGCATGATGCAACTCGGTGCAACGGGGGACAGACCCGGGTTTCCGCTATCGTTTTCTTCAAGCCCGCGATCGTAAAAAGCAAGGCGTAGCAAGCCTTATCAGGCTTTCCGGAAAAATATTTCCGGTTATTTCCTGTTATTTCCCGGAAACGTCTGAAACCGCAACCCGGGTCTGTCCCCCGTTGCAGTCCCCCGTTGCAGCGCTGTCCCCCGTTGCAGGGCCGCAGGCGCGCCGGAAAGCAATTGTTGAAATCCCGGCCGCTTCTTTGCTAAAATAAAACGCGGATAAAACACGCACAAAGCCCGCGCAGCGAGCGGCCTTCGCGGAACAAAATCACAAAATCTCACAACCATCAGGGGGGATCTCAAAATGATCGGATTCGACGCCCGGAAAAACGCAGCGGAGCGACTTGACAAATTCTTAACGGAATCGTTCACACAGCCTCTGACGCTGCCGTTCTCATTCACGTACAAAGGCGGCAGCTCCCGCGACATTCTGAACGACTGGAAGATCGAAGCAACGGAAACCGGAATGGCCTACAGATCGCCCGACGGCCTGCTGGCGCGCGTCGACGTCCGCAGATTCAGTGATTTTCCGGCGGCGGAATGGCTACTCACTTTCGAAAACACGGCCGAAACAGACAGCGGCCTCATCGAAAACGTAAACGCCGTCGACGCCTTCGCGGAAGCGGCGCCGTTCAGGACAGCCGGAACTGAGCAGTACGGCGGACTTGACAACATCCTGTATTACAGCAACGGCTCCGACTGCAAAGCCGACGACTTCATGCCAAAGAAGGAAATACTGCATCACATCTCCATCACTGAAAAATTGGACTTCGAATGTATCGGCGGAAGGCCGTCGTCCGGATCCGGCGGAGCGTTTCCCTACTTCAATCTGCAGACGCTTGACCGCGGAATATTCACGGCAATAGGCTGGTCCGGACAATGGCACTTCTCCGTCACCGTCCGCCAGAAAGAAGCACCCGGCGGGCCCGACTGCTTCAGGCTGACGGGCGGCATGGCCGGGGTCTCCACCGTGCTGCGGCCGGGCGAAAAGATAAGAACGGCGCGCATAATGATGCTTTTCTGGGACGGAAGCGTTGACGACTCTCAGCGCATGATTCGCAGATTCATGCTAAGGTACCACACGCCGAAAATCGACGGAGCGCCGCCGGAATTGCCTCTGCCCGTCTGCTCGTGGGGCCACAACGCCGCAAGAAATATAGAGGAAATCAACAAGATCAGGGCAACCGGACTGCCCGTTGACACGTACTGGGTAGACGCGGGATGGTACGGACCGCCGGGAACGAGATGCGCCGACAAGCGCACCATCGACTGGGCGCGCTACGTAGGCTGGTACGACCCCGACGAGTCGCGTTATCCGCACGGAATGCGCGAGGTATCCGATCATTCACACGCCGCCGGAATGCGCTTCCTGCTCTGGCTCGAACCCGACCGCGCGGTAGTCGGCTCCCCCGCCCAGGCGGCGCACCCGGAGTTCTACATGAACGTGGATCTCGACCTGAACGCCAGAATGCTGAACATCGGCTCGGAGGAGGCGTACCAATGGGTGCTCGGAATGATATCCGAGCGCATAGTCGATTACGGAATAGACGTGCTCCGGATCGACTACAACACCGCCCCGCTCGAATCCTGGCGGGACACGGACGCGCCGGACAGACGCGGCATCACGGAGATCCGGTGCGTGGAAAATTTCTACCGTCTCTGGGACGATCTTCGCGAACGCTTCCCGAAGCTGATCATTGACAATTGCGCGTCCGGCGGCAGACGGCTCGATTTCGAGGCCAATTCCCGCGCGATACCGCTTTTCCGCTCGGATTATCTCTGCTACGCCGACGTAAGCCCCGAGGGAATGCAGGTGCAGACCGCCGGTCTGGCGCCGTACGTTCCGCTGAACGGCACCATTTTCCGCGGCAATATCGACCGCTACACTTTCATGAGTTTTCTGTCAGCCGGAGTCGGGCTCCGCATGGCGCAGATCGACGCCGCTCTCGAAAACAGGGAAACGGGCGACGAGCTCCGGAAGATGTTTTCGGTAATGATGAAGGTGCGCAGGCTGTTCTACGGAGATTATTACCAGCTGACGCCCGTAACACTCGACGACAGGGACTGGTTCGCGTACCGCCTGCATCTGCCGGAAACGGGAGAGGGCGCCGTATTGTCGTTCAGACGCGCTGATTGTCCGCTCGTATCGGCAAACTACAGGCTCCCGGGCCTTTGTCCCGATACGGACTATGTTTTTGAAGATATGTTCAGCGGGCGGTCTTTCGCCGCGTCAGGGAAAGAGATGCTCGAGGCGGGGCTCGACGTATCGTTAAACAGCCGCAGATCCGTGAGCGTCATCTGCTATTCGCCGCGCGCGTGATCCGGCAGCGGGGAGAATGCCGGAAGTCGTGACCGCGAGCGTATAATCGCAGCAAATGATTCCGGCAAATGATTCCGGCAAACGACCGCGGCAGATGGTCACGGCAAACGACCGCGGCAAATGCTCACGGCAAACGACAGCGGCAATTGCTCCCGGCAAACGACAGCGGCAATTGCTCACGGCAAACAGCAGCGGCAATTGCTCCCGGCAAACGACCGGGTCAGACGATCGCCGGAAACGGCCGCGCCGTCCGCCTGCCGGACGGTTCAACCCTCCGTCGGCACTATCACCGTCTTTATATTCCTGCCGGAGGCGGCATCCTCGAACGCCCGGTTGACCTCGTCCACGCTGTAGCAGGAGGCGAGCTCCTTCACAGTCCCGTGAAGCTCCGGATGCCCGCACAGGAAATTCACGTACTCGTGAACGTCGGCCATCGAATACTGAGAAGAACCGATGATGCTGAGCGCCTTGAACGTGATCAGCTGCGGTCTGATCTCTATGCCGCCGCTCTCCGAATACTGTCCCGGCACCAGATACATTCCCCTGTTTCTGAGCATTTCCATCCCCTGCGGCACCGCCGCCGGATTTCCGGAAGCCTCGAACACGAGATCCGCCCCGATGCCGCCGTTTTTGCTTTTAACGTAATTCAATATTTCGTTCATCGGCATCTCGTTATAGGCAAGAATACCCGTGGCGCCGAGCTTCCGCGCAACGGCGGCCCTCCTGTCGCCGGATCTTCCGCATACGACGAGCACCTCCTTCACTCCGTGCGCGGCGAGATACGCGACGGCAAAGCAGCCCACCGGTCCGGCTCCCTGCACCACGGCCACGTTGACCTTCGAAAGATCGAGCCCGGCTTTCGCGCCGAGTCCGCACGCGTGGATGACGGTAGGCCCCGGGCAGGCAAATACGCATGCTACGACCGGATCAAGTCCTTGCGGAAGCTTTACGAGATTTTTGACGGGCGAATAATTGTAATCGCCGAAGCCGCCGTAAAAATGCGGAGCGACGTCGGGCATGCCGCCGTTGGTAACGCCCATGTTGACGCAATTGGCGTCGTTGCCCTCTTTGCAAAGAACGCATTCGCCGCACGGAACGGCGATGTCAACGATCACGTTGTCCCCCGCGCGGATTCCGTATCTGACCGAGTCGGCCTCGCCGATCTCTTCCACTTTTCCGACGAACTCATGGCCGATGCAGGCGGGCAAGCCCACGGCCAGCCGCCCTTTCGCGATATGCACGTCTGTCCCGCATACGCCGCCGGCGATCAGCTTCATCCGCGCCATTCCCCCGGGCACCGGAAGAACCGGATATTCTCTTACTTCGAACGGCCTGTCCGGGCCTGTCATAACGGCGGTTTTTCCTGTCTTCATAATAATTCTCCTCACTGTATAACGATTTTCTCTGTATAACGATCTTCCCCGTATGCAAAGCATTGTAAAACACTCCGCAAAACACTGCGCAACTCACTTCACAAAACACTTCAAAAAATGCTTTGTAAAAAACTCCCGGCCGCGTAAACGGTCCTTTTCTTTCAACGCGCGGCTCTTTTCTTTCAACGCGCGGCTCTTTTCTTTCAACGCTCGGACGCGAAGATCGGAACGATGACGCGAAAAATGCCGTGAGTCCGGCTTCGCGGCTCAGGGCGGCGTCCGGGCCGGGCCGATAACGTCTTTCATCCCGTCGATCACGCTCTGCGGACACGGCGCAAGCTCCGGACAGGGATTCGTTCTGCCGAGTCCCTCGTATTTCGCGAAGCCGAACCTGTGAAACGGCAAAAGATCCACGGGCAGGCCGCCGCAGCCAAGCCTTTCGAGATATGCTTTGAGCCGTCCGGCGTATTCACGCCCGCCGTTCAGCCCCGGTACCACGGGAACGCGGATCCTGACCCGGGCGCCGTGCTCTTTTAGAAACACGAGATTCGACGACACGAGGCCGATATCTCCCCCGGTCCATTCCCTGAGCTCCGCGGCGTCGCAGGCCTTTATATCGTAATAAAACTCGTCAATATAAGGCAGAAGCACGGCGAAATTATCCGCGGGCACGCATCCGGCCGTGTCGAGGATCACGTTTATCCCCGCGTCTTTAAGCATCGAGGCAAGTCCGGCCGTAAACTCCGGCCGGAGCGCCGGCTCGCCGCCGGAGATCGTCACGCCGCCCGGTTCCGCCGCGTAAAGCTCCGCGTCTTTCATACAGTCCTCAAACACTTCCGCCGCCGTCATCAGGCGGCCGGAAAGAAACAGAGCGTTGCCCGTGCACGACCGGACGCAACGTCCGCAGGCGCCGCATTTGGACCTGTCGTAGCCGTGCAGGCCGTCCGCGGTCATAAAATGGGCCCCGTTCGGGCACACCGCCGCGCAAAGGCCGCAGCCCCTGCACGCTCTGCGGTAGTAAACAAGCACCGGTTCCGCGGTCTGAGTTTCAGGATTGTGGCACCACAGGCAGCGCATCGGACAGCCCTTCAAAAACACCGTCGTTCTGATGCCGGGGCCGTCCGCCGTGGAAAAATGCTGGATCCGGCTCACCGGAGCTTCTGCGTTATCAGGCATGCTCTGTCCTCGCGAGAATGTCAAACTTTACGGCGTCGTCAAGCGTATTGTAGTATGCGCTGAATCCGGATACCCTGACCACCAGATCGTTATATGCCTCCGGATGCTCGAGAGCGTCCTCCAGGACCGCGCGGGACACCGAATTTATCTGTATCTCCTGACCGCCCTTCCTGAAATAAAACTTTATGAGCTCTCTCATTTTGGCGCGGCCGGCGGGCGAGGCAAACATGGCCGGACTGTATTTCTGGTTGATCACGCTGCCGCACGAAACCAGTGAATAATCAGGCTCCGACAGCGATCTGAGGGCGGCAACCGGGCCGTTCCTGTCACTGCCGTGAGAAGGCGAAGCCGCGTCGGAAAGCGGCTGTCCCGCCTTACGGCCGTCCGGCGTCGCCGCGATCTCTTTTCCTGCCGGAATATTGCTGGTATTTGACGCGATACCGATGTAAAACGCACCGCCGTCTCTCGTCCTGTACGCGGAAAACAGCTCGTTCTGGAAAGACACGAACCACCTCGCGTATTTGTCCGGCAGCGGATCGCCGTTTCCGTACTTGGGAGCGGCGACGAGCGCCGCCCTGAGCCCGTCGTAACCCTCAAAATCGGCCTTGAGCGCCAGGACAAGCGTTTTCAAGTCGTACTGTCTGTCGATGAATATCACCTTTTCGATTGCCGCCAGCGAATCCGCCATCGTGCCGATGCCCATTACGGCAGCGCCGTGTACCGAGGGATAAACGGTTCCGCCCTCGTTGATATCGCGGCCCCTTCCTATGCAGTCGTCAAAAAAGCATGAAAGGAACGGCTGATCGTATCTCGCGTGATTGATACCGTCGTTCAAGTTGTTGAAGCAGGCCACGTATTCCGCCGCGCCGAACCGCATCTGCTTTCCGAGCGCATCCATGAGGTCGTCCATTGACCCGAATTCCGCCGGATCGCCCGTTGCCGGGCCTCTTGAAGCGCCGGTCAGCATGTCGACGCCGTTGTTCAGAGCCAGCTCGAGATATTTGGGAGTGTTGTACCTGCCGTCGCTCCAGGGCGGCTGTTTGCCCTGTATGAAATTTTCGATGCACCCGACCATGCAGTAATCGTAAACGTCCTCTTTCGCGTAGCCGTGCCTGAGAAGCGCCGGGATATTCACCGCGTCGTTCATCATCGCCGGATAGCCGAGCCCCGTGCCGACGGAACGCAGCGCCGCGTCCATAAAGTCGTCCGGAATGCCTTCGTAATATCTCAGGGACAGATTCGGTCCCGGGATCTGCATAGTGGCAACGGCATCCAGAATAATGTACGACGTTTCGCTGACGCCGCCCGTACCGTCCGCGTTAAGTCCGCCGATCGCAATATTCGACACGTCATCCGCGCCGAAAAGCACCCGCCTCTCGCGTATCTTGTAAAGCGCCGCGATAACAAGCTCTCTGGCGCCGTCGTAGTCAATGATCCCCGCGGCTCTGTCGCGCTGATAATACGGATCCAGGAACTTATCCAGCCGCCCGAACGCCATGGCGTATCTGCCCTCCATGCAGAAAGCGATATATACAAACCATACCAGCTGAAGCGCCTCCCTGAACGTTTCGGGAGCCGTGAGCGAAAGCTTCCGCGCCGTCTCTGCGGCGGCAGAGAGCTCCGCCGACGCTTCCGGGTCGTTCCTGGCGAGCTTTTCAGCGCGGCTCTCTGCCTCGCCGGCATAAAGAAGCACAAAATCCCTGAACGCACACATCGCAATATTCATCGCGTCCAGAGTCTCAACGCCGGTCGCGTCTCCCCTTTTCTGCGCGTTTTCGCGGGAAAGATTTATCCTTTCTATGGTGCCGGGAATACCGTCTCTGAGAAATGCCGCGAAATCGGGCGCCGCGTGGTCGCTGTTCGTGCCGAACGTCCTGTCCCCGAAGGAGGCGGCCAGCCTGTTTCCCGATTCTACGTCACTGTCGCTTACGTTAATATCATCTCCGGCGGTGAAGAATCCTCTCACCGAGCCGAGTATCATGTCGTGATCGTAAATATGCTTGTATGTGTTCAGTAACAGAGATCTGACGGCATAGGCTCTGGCGATCCTGTTCGGCTCGTCATAATGCTCCCTGTAGCCGAGATATCTGTAATAACCGGTCATCACTCTGCCCGATTGTCCCGGCGCCGATACCTCGGGCCTCAGCTTTTCAAGTATCCTCGATCGTTCCATCATAATGCAAGACACCCCGTCATTGATTTTGCCGTTCCGGCGGTTTCAGCCGCATTCTTCCGAAGATTTCATTCGCGGCCTTACTTCGAAATACTTCGCAGCGGCCTTACTTCGAAAGACTTCGCAGCGGTGTCGCCGTGATATACTCCGTCCCATTGCAGGTCACGGACAGCTCCACGTAGTAATTGACCGCGTCCTCCGGCAGGCGTGCCGAAACGGTATCGCCGTTGACCTCGCAGCTTACGAAATGCCACTCCTGATCAATGGTATCCTGCCCGCTGATATGAAGGCGTCCGTTCGGCGAATAGCTGAGCGGCTCGTCAATGTAGCACACGCGCGCCTTTACAGCCCCGGCGTCGGCGGGCAGCGCGATCCGGAGCGAAACGTCGCGGCCTTCTCCCGGCAGCGTTATGAACGTCGCGAGCGGTTCGCCGCCTTTTACGGCCCGGTCGGCGAAGCGGTATATCTCCGGCCTGCTCCAGCCTTCTATATGGCCGTGCGCCCAGTTCTGAACGATCGACAGCACGCCGCCGGCGGTGTCCAGACAGGACTTGCTGTTGGAATTGACGGAGAAGCAGTTGTCGTCGGCCCAGCACAGCCAGAGCACCGGGATTTTCACGTCTTTCAGCTTAAGCGAAGGCTCCCAGAGTTCGCTTGTGCCGGCGGAATTGAAATTGTTTTTCATCCAGGAGTGCGCTTCATTCAGATAACCGCTGCCGTACACCGGTATCGCAAATGCGAATCGCGGATCGTAGCCGATGGCGACGGAGGTTATCACGCCGCCCCAAGAGATTCCGGTCAGGCCGATCTTTTCAGGGTCAACGCGCGGATCGGCGCGCAGCAGGCTGTTGGCCAGTATGGTCTGCGCCACGGCGTGGTACATCCACATGCGGTCAACTCTGCCTGAGGACGAATACATGCCGTCGTTGTCCGGGGGCATGACGCGCAGATCTGACGACAATACGTTCTTTGGCACGCTCCGGGTCCATGAGGCGGCGCTGTAAAAGTCCGATATGCCTCCGGCCGAAGGATAATAACCGGTGTTGCCCACGGCGATCGCAGCGTAGCCGCGCTCGTTCCAGAGTTCGACCCAGTTCGGGTACGCGTATCCTCCTCCGCCGTGCTGGAGCACTACCGCCGGAACCTTATTTTTCCCGCTCGCGCCGGCGGGAAAACCGATATACGCAAACACCTTCGTCGCTTTGCCGCCGAAACCGACGCCGTCGAGCCAGATCGCTTTCACGTTCGGATAACCCGCGGGATCATATTCGGGGCAGTATTGAAAAACGGCTTCCCTGTTCAATAATTCAGAAAACATATAGTCAAGCTCCTCGTTTTTGGACGCAAAATCATGCTGCTCCGTCTGCCCGCCATCCGGGCCGCTGCTGCCGGGCCGGAGTTCAGCCACCGGACTGTCGGAAATGCAAAGCGCGTCGAGCACGTACCTGTCTCCGTCGGAGGCAACCGTTGGCCGCGCGTCTATCTTGAGATAATTGACCTTGGCAAGCTCCGTTATGCCTTCGTATGAATTCCACGGCTTCAGCGCGCCGAGGGGCAGCGCCACGTATCCTTCAAAGCCGTCGGGAATCCGGACCGACGAAGCGTCTCCGGCGTCAGACGTGTCATTGCCCGCATCGCATTCGACGGTTTTGCCGCTGACGTCCGTGACGATCGCTTTCGAGGCGTCAATATAACTCCGCTTCTGCCCGCCGCCCGTTCCGAGGCAGAAAGTAAGGCCTACGCCGGTAAAGTCCGGTGTGGAAACCCAGATCCGCAGATAATATTCCGGCAGAGCGTCTTTGAATACGTTCAGACGCTTGTCCCTGAGCTCGAACGCCTGACACCAGGCGGACGAGGACAACGTGTTGACCAGCGCCATCCCCTCCTGCGCGTGTTCGTCATCGAAGCTGAACTCCGGATGCGTTATGCCGAATGCGCTGAGGTCCATCGGGCGAAGCTCTTTGACCGGATCGGCGATACCGTTGAAATTTTCGATCATCAGCGTGACCGCGGACGGATCAGGTACCGGCGTGGGCTCAGGCGTCGGAGCGGAAACCTCCCCTTCCGTCGCTGTTGCGGTACCGGTGGCTGCCGCGGGATTAACGGTATTGTCCGGCGACGGATCTGTCCCGTTGCCGCAGCCGAAAAGTCCGGCCGGCAACATAATCGCGGCCAGCAGCGCGGTCAGAAATCTCATTTTTTTGTTTGGTATTATTTTTGCAACGTTTTTCACGCTTCAGACGTCCTCCTGCCAGTTTTGCCGTGTCAATCAGCTGTGCCGGTCGGCTCTGCAATCAGCTGTGCCAATTATATTATAAATCAATTATAAATCAATTCGCACTTTTTTACATCTTTTTTTACAGCTGAAGTGAAAAGTTAACGTCTACTCCAAAGACCCCTGTTTCCGAGTAGATATTACTCTTACAAAAAAGAGCAAAAACGCATCA
>CADBOE010000055.1 GCA_902796205.1 uncultured Ruminococcus sp.
CCACTGCATCGGAAACGCAAAGCCGTTCACCGGCGGATGCGTCGCCATACCGGAATACGCAATGAAATTCATCATGCAGCGCGTAAATCCGGACTGCAGGATCGTCATCGATCTCTTCGACGCAATGGGCGGGACTTTTTGAAGCCTTTTGAAGCTTTTTGAAGCTTCCACAGCCATTTTGAAGCTTTCCACAACCATTCTGAAGCGTTCTGAAGCCGCGCCGTCAATTCAGCGAAGCGGCATTCCCGGAAGCCGGCCGCGCCGTCAATTCACATTCGGACCAGCCGGCAAACCGTTTGCCGACCGATCCGCGGCCTGTCTGCACTCGCAATCCGCCAGATGATCGTTGACGATGCCGACCGACTGAAGAAACGAATACGTTATCACCGGGCCGGCAAAAACTATGCCGCGCTTTTTCATATCCCTGCTCATTGCCTCGGACACGGCGGATGACACGGGAATATCCGCAGCCCTTTCCCATCGCCCGTCGATCTGTTTTCCGCCAGTAAACCCCCACAGATAAGCGTCAAACGAACCGAATTCATCCCGGATCCGCATGACCGCGCGTGCGTTCTTCCTGACGCCGAATATTTTGTTCCTGTTCCGGACAATTCCCGGATCCGAGCACAACGCTTCCAGCTCCTCATCCGTCATCGCGGCGCACTCTTCGATCCTGAAGCCGCGAAACGCCTTCATATAGGCTTCCCTCTTATGCATAATGAGCTGCCACGAGAGGCCGACGCTCGCCCCTTCCAGACAGAGCATCTGAAATTGAAAATCGTCATCGTGGCTGATCCTGCACCACTCGTTATCGTGATACTTTTCAAGAACGGGATCGCCGTTAAACCAGTTCCTGCATTCGCTCATCTGACGCCGCTCCTTTCATTATCCGCAAAAACAACTGCGATTCCGGCGCTTTCCCATCCCCGCTGCGCGGCAAGTTCAGCGCGACAACTCCAACGCGGCAACTCCAACGCGGCAAGTTCAGCGCGACAACTCCGACGCGGCAACCCCGGCGCTGCAGGCGACACGCGTCCGCCAACCCCGGCGCCTATCTCCGGCGCAAAATCTTCTTATACTTCTCCGGAGGAAGCCCGAGCTCCGACTCGTACTTCTCATACACCGCGCAAACAATTACCTCCGTCTCGCCGTCATACCCCGCCACTATAACCCGGTCGCCGGGCTTTACGTCCGGAATATCGCACAGATAATCGTAAATTCTGCCACCCGGACAAAAAGAAACGCTCGCAAACGTCAGCAGCCTCCCGGCCGGAGCCGTCTTTCCGTTATTGTAAATGCGATATTCGTCGCACGCTATCCAGGCGACGTGGCTGTCGCCGCAGAAAAACTCCATCCGCCTCTCGATCTCGTTGAATACGCAGGAATCGTAGACGAATGACAGCAGCGGTCCTCCGCGCAGAGACGTCTTCAGATCTCTGGCATTCATTGATATACCGGAAACGAGGCGGCAATACCCGATCTGCCCGAGCGTGATCAGCACATGCTCGGAATCGGTGCGGCCGCGGTGCGGAAGCCTGTTCAGCAAAACGATCGTCTTGCTGTCGCCGATCAGGTGTATGCTCACGTTCACGCGGTACCCGCCGCTGCAGAAAAGGCCGTAATAGCCGGAAGCCGGAAGACTGGCGTATTCGCTGAAATAATCGGCGGGCAATTCTTTCCTCGTCTCGTCCAGCGCCCGCTGTATCCCCATGATCACGTTCACGTCGCCGTAAAAATCGCCGTGAGCAGCCCTCCGCTTCGCCGCGTAATCAGCCTGCAGATAAAATTCATACGCCGTTTCCGGAGATTTTTCGAGCCCGATCCCCTGCGCATATACGTTGCCCATGCGAAGCGCCGCGTCGGCGAAGGCCCCCTCGACGCCGCCGAGATATTGCCGGCGTGCGTCGTTATATACGAGCCTGTACAGATTTCCGGCGGTTTTTTCACTCTTTTTGCAGGCGTACCCGTGTCTGTACATATCCGCGAGCTTGTACAGACCCTCGTGAAGCCCGTTTGCCGCGGAAACGGAGAACATCTTAAACGCCTTTTCATATTCCGGTACACCGCCCGTACATCTGCCGTAATAATAGATATATCCGAGCGTGTTCGCGTATCCCGGTTCGTCCGTCAGATCATAAAGCCGGATCATGCAATCGCGTGACGCGGCCCAGTCGCAGTCATAAAGGCCGTTTCCGCCGTAGCACGCATATCCCTTCAGCCTGAGCGCCGCAATATCGTCTTTTCCGC
Source organism: uncultured Ruminococcus sp. (assembly GCA_902796205.1). Classification (GTDB taxonomy): domain Bacteria; phylum Bacillota; class Clostridia; order UBA1212; family UBA1255; genus UBA1255. Next base: position 2,248 of record CADBOE010000055.1, read on the forward strand.
ACAGTTCGTCAACGAATCTCCTGCACAGCTCGAGCTCGGCTCCGGAAGCGGCTTTCACACGGTCCGCGTCCTCGAATTGCGATATATACCGTCTCTTCTGCTCATCCGTAAACTCCATCTCCTGCGGCGTCCTGCTCCTGTTAGAAAAGAACGTTTCGATCTCCCCGATAAACCCTTCGAATTCCTCCCTGAACCGATTCATCCTGACGTTCGTGTCGTCGTCCGTTTCGATCCATATCTCCTCCAGACGGTTCCATATATGCCCGAACAGATCGGACTCGTTCAGCGGAAGGCCGGAATAAGGCGCGCGTGAGGCAGCCTTCCCGCTCCCGCCATCGTCCTTGCCACCGCCTTTGCCATTGCCACCGTCATCGTCATCATCGTCGTCAAATTTAACGCCGCATGCTTCATTGAGGTAAAACCGCCTGTCAAGACTCGTCATCTCATAATACCACGCGCCGAATTCGGCCACGGACGGATCGCGGCGGAGAATATTTCCGAGCGCGGCCCGAAGATCGTCCAGCGTGGTCCTGTAGCTTTCCGGAAAACAAACCCACACTGTGCCGGGATCGGCTTTTCCATTGATATCTTCAAAGGTCATTTCATATCTTGCCAGCGCCCTCATCTGTCCGGACGTTACGGCTAATTCATTCTCATTCATCATATTCATCCTCCGTACCGTCAATATCGCGGTCGTCATCATCGACGTCGTCATCGTCGTCGTCATCGCGGTCGTCGTCATCGCGGTCGCCGTCATCTCGGTCGCCTTCGGGGATAACGCCGTCCAGCAGATCGCGTATCCTTGCTTTCAGATTGTCGTTGACTTCTTTTTCGATCAGCTCCCCGAGTTCCGCAAACAACGGCCGGGACAATTCGCGAACCGGTATTCCGGTCTGCGACGTCCACTCCTCAATCGCCATTATCGCCACTTTCCGCGTGGTGACGGCGGGCGCGCGCAATCCGGCGGCAATCAGCTCCGCTCCCTTTCCGGGGTACAGCGCAATCAGCTGATTTATCGCGTTAAGCTTCAGATAGTTTTCCGCATCCGGTCCGGTGACAATATTGTCGGTCGGCTCGCCGCTCATACTTCCGAGCGGCAGCTTTTTGCCGAACAGTTCGATCAGCGGGTCGACGTATTCTTCGCAATCGATCAAATATTCGATCCTGTCGTATTGCCCGTCGAAGTCGGAAACGATGCTATTGTAGAGACTCTCGCAATAATCGATACCGAGCGCATCGGCGAGGCGGAGCCCTTCGCCGTTTTTGACGGCTTCTTCAACGGTCTCGAGGCATTCGTACGATGAAAGCAGCTCGGAAGCCGCCGACGATACCGACCGCAGCCGCACATTTCCGGAAGACGCCCACACGGCAATATCCATTATCGCCTCATAATCGCCGATCCCGGGCTTCATTCCGTTCGCTTTGGCGAGATAATCCAGAATCGGTTCTTCGGGATCGTCCACGCCGGAAATGCCGCGAACGGGGCCTTCGTCGAGCAGCGCCCGTATTATCCGCCCGACGGCGTGAAATTCATCTTCCGTGAGATCGCCTTTGAGTCTTTCGGCCACTTTCGCTTTATTCCACACGGTCAACGCCGAATACGCCGGAACCACCTCGTTGTCAACGCCGTGCAGCAGCAGCCATTCTCTTATTTCCGGCGTTGCCGGATTAAGCATATGAACGGCGTGAATCCGCCCCCAGGCGCGCACCTTCCGGGCAACGTTGAATATTTCTTCGTTGGCCTCGTCCCAGCGGAACATGTTCCTGACCGCGAATAACGTAAATTCCTCGCACAGTCCTATGCGGCACACGGCTTCCTTGAACCACTCCTCCGGATCCAGCAGCTCCGTGACGATCAGTCCGAATTTTACGCTTTCGCGGTCTGCAGAATTCAGAACGATCCTTTCGGCCGAACGCATGATCTCGCCGAGATCGAGTCGATCTCCTCTGTCAATTAAATATTTTTGCATCTCGTACCCCGCGTTTACCGCGTGAAATGTTTCGCCGAGCTCCGAAAACAGCCTGTCGGCCTGCTTATAATCGCCTGCGGAACAGCTTTTCAGCGCCCGGATCATCTTTTTCACCTGCGCGGCGTTCATGTACTGCCCGTCCAGATGATATACCGCGATACCGTCCATCGCTCCGTCAGCGAATCTGATGCCCTGTTCATCGGCGGCCGGAAGCGAGAAGCCCTCCTTCAGGCGGTCTCCGTCAAGATTGTCGAGAATTAAGTCGTAGATCGATCCGTTCATGATTTTACCCCTTTTGCGTACCGTCGGGCGGTTGAAACGCTTTATAATACCATTCCGCCGGGGTGTTTGTCGAGGTCGAATATTTGAAGGAGCTTATATGAAGATTGCGTGAAAACCGCGTGAAAATCGGTCGAAAGCGACCGAAAAATGCATTAAAATCGCATAAGAA
>CADBOE010000056.1 GCA_902796205.1 uncultured Ruminococcus sp.
ATCAAAACGCACTTCATCCATTCGTTTACTATGCGCTTTTCTCACCTGCCTTTTAATATTCGGAGCATGTACAAAAGGGCCTTCGCCTGACCCAGATACCGGTACGACTCCGGAACCCACGCTGAGACCGACCGAGGTGCCTATGAGAGATATTTCCGCCGACACGCCGCTTGCCGATTCGATCGTTTACGCCAACAGAATGGCCAACGAAGTTCAGATGTATTTTACCGATCCGGACAGGACGCGCTTTACGATGAGTAACTCCGTCTCGAAATTCGAGTTCGATCTTTGTTACGGAGACAGCCGGGGCATAACGTATTTCGGCGACTATTACGGCAAGCCGTATTTTGAAAATTCGATGGATATGTACGCCGTCGACTCCACCGGTACGGAATGGAACGACAGAAAATCCGGAAGCTTCGGCAGACAGAATACTTACAGGCTCGGTTATTATTACAGCGAGGCGCATATTCTCGATCTGCGGCTGGCGGTCAACAGCGGCGAGATACCCGTTACCGCTTCACGAAAAATCGGAAACATGACGGAGGGCTGGCACACCCATATGGCCGACGTCGCCTACGGAGAGAACGGAATCACCTACACGGTAACAGATCAGGCGGATCCTTACATTTCGCACGTTCTCGGCGAGACCGTGCCCGAAGTTGAGGTAAACGCAATCAGAGTTAAAATTATCGCCGAAAATACCGCGACGTGCAATCTGTATTACTACGATACCGAAACAAAAAAGTTTTCCGGCGAACAGAATTCATACTTCGCTCTGAAAGGAACGGGCGAGGAGGAAATCTGCTACGTTCCGCTCGATTCTCTTAAAGGCGATCTCGCCGCCATCAGATTCGATCTGAACGGAAAACACAACGATAAATTCATCATTACGAGTATAGAAGCCGTCAGAATGGGAAGCAGCCTGGACGTGAGGACCGACAGGATATATCACATCTATTCCGACAAGCTGCATCAGGAATTCAGATTCGTCGCCGCCGCCGCGGTAGACAACGTTAAGGAATACGGCGTGACGTGGAAAGTAAAAACCGATACCGTTGACAGGCTTCAGATCCGCGACGCCGCCGGAACGCACGACGGAATCGCGGGATTCGATCCCTCGACCGTTGAGTACGTCGCTTTTCATATTAAAGACAACGGCGTGGTAGGCATCATTATTCCTTCCGCCGACAGCGGCTCGGACAGGGTGACCGTTACGGAGACGGACGGATTCTACGTCGTGAGACAGATTGCCGATTCTCCCAAGGCTCTCAAGAAGGGAGCGAGCTATTACATAGGAAACAGGCTTTACAACGACAAAAACGATTCGTTCGACGCCATCGACAGGGAGGCGAGGCTTGAAAGAAATCCTCTTACCGAAATCGAGGTGGGCGATACGAGCGCGAAAACGAAATTCGACGGGTATGATCACCGCAAGGGCAGCTATTATTTTTCAAAAAGAGGCACTGATTTCACCACGGCATACGCGAAGAGAAACAACAACAGATACTATTATTCCGACGTTACCGTGAAGGGAGACGGCGAAGACCGGTCGATCTATCTCGATTTCAGAGCGAATTCCGGTTCACTTGAAAGCGCCACGCTGCTCGATGAAAACAAAATGCTGATGCCGATACCGGTGGAGGTATGCAAGAATTTCGTCGGCGAATACGAGGAGCGTTTTTACGATCCGAAAGATACGGCCTACGGAGACAGCATTTTCCCGCTTCGCATCGGAAGCGGAAAAACGCTCAAATTCACGGAGCTTCATCTTTATCAGAACTGGGGAGTTTTCCCGCTGAAGCAGATCTCGTCGATTCAGTTTTTCATCGGATATTATCATATGTCGACCGGAGTTACCGAATCGAACTGCATAGCGCCTTATTTCGTTTACGGCAAGGACGGCTGGACTCTTCCCGATTTCCGCGGAGCGAGCGGCGAGCTCTGGAGCGGACAGCCTCAATTTACCTCCGTGGGCATTCATAAGTGGCTTTCCTTTACCGGAAGCGACGGGAAGGAATATATGAGCGAATATACGGGCACAAAGATCAATTCGTACGGTCCCGCGTATGCCGATATCGATTACAGCTATATTTCGGACGACGGCTCGTATAAATACACTTTAAGGCACGTCGAATTTCCGCAAAATGACGAAAACAGGACGTATTACACGATCTCCGTCGAATTCCTGAAAGACTTTACCGTAAATGATTTCAAAAATGATTTTACGATCCTTCAGTTCAATTCACGCGACAATAATTTTCAGAAATTCGTATATCTGGACGAAAACGGCGCCGAACAGACAGTCACTCTGAAAACGACCGGAGAGGACAGTAAAACATACCTTCTCAACAAAGACAGCTTTTATTACTGTATTTATGATCCCAGCGGAAAGAAGGGCGTCGATGTTATGAACTACGGCCTGATACTGAGGTCAGCCGACATACGCGCGGGAGGAAAGCCGCTCGACGGAAGATTCGCCGTCAGATACGATTTCAAAGGTCGTCTGGACAACCTCGCGCTCACCCTCGACGAAGGCAAAGTGGAATTCAAAAAGGGCGATACCATCGTTATAAACGCGATTCTGCTTCCTTTCGGCGACAAGATCGAAAAAGGCGCGTACCACGCGAGACTTGTGTATGAGGATTCGGTGCTGAAGCCGGTCAACGTTGCCGCAACCGTCGGAACAGTGATCCCGGATACGTACGTTCCGAGAGTACAGGCGGAAAACAACGTCGCCGAATTTACCGTTTCTGGCTCGCGCAACAGAAATACCGTTGTTGTCAGCGGCTTCGACAAACTCGCGAAGCCTTCCGTTTCCGTGAAGAACGGAGACTCGTGGGAGGATTACAAATTCAGCGTCGAGGATTACGACGGTTATCAGGTTCAGATGTCTCCTGACGGAACGTATTCCTATTCGTTCGTTTACGAGATAGGCGATCCGTCAGACTCAATCACGTTCAAAGTATCTGTTGGAGGATGATCTGTAATGCTTAGAATTACCGAATTGACACTGGACGGCTGTCTCTTGAGGGATGCCGCGAGATACAGGCTGAGTGACAGAAGATTTCCCGTGTTCGGCTGGAAGGTCTCGAGCGACAGGGACAACGACGCCACGCGGCGGGTCAGGGTCGAATTGTCTTCGCAAAGCGGCGTCATATGGGATTCCGGATTTGTCGCCCCCGAAAATGAACGGCTAAAATACGGCGGACCGGCTCTTCCGGCTTTTACGGAGCTTTATATCAACGTCGAGCTTGAATCCGTTTCAGGAGAATCGGACAGCATGACGGAATGGTTCTATTGCTTCCCGGACGGTCCTGACCTTGAGTGGATAACGGCGCCGGGCGCTGAAAAAAGGCGTCCCGTCGTGTTCCGCAAAACGTTTACGCTGAGCGGGATCCCGGAAGAGGCGATGGCGTTATATTGCTGTCTCGGATACGGCGTGATGTACGTAAACGGCATAAGGATCGACGACGCGAGACTCGATACGGCGTTTACCGATTTTTCTCGATCCTGTCATTACGTCTTTCAGGAGGGCTTCGCATCGCTTCTCCGCGAAGGGGAGAACACGGTTGAATATATCGTCGCCGACGGCTGGAGAAATTTTGACAGCCCGTTCATCACTGAAACGATGGGCTTTCCGAGACCGCGCTTCGACGGTCCGGTTTGTCTTTCGGCGACGATCAGACTCGGGTACGGAGGGGACGGAGATATCTCTTTTGACGCCGACGATTCGTGGAGCTGGAATTATTGCAATATCGTTTCCTCGAGCGTTTACGACGGAGAGATATACGACGCGCGTTCCGTTCCGGACGGCGGAGGTTCAGCGGTTTTCCTCAAAAGACCCTGCCTGCGTGAAAAGCTCATGCTGATACCGCCGGTAACGGAGCATGAAACATACGTCCCGCGCGATATCATCAGGAAAAACGGAGGATACGTTCTCGATTTCGGTCAGAATATCGCCGGCGTCATCCGGCTGAGGCTGCCTGACCGCACCGTCCCGGGCCAGCGTATCGAAATACGCTATGCCGAAATACTCGACGAATCTTTTGATATATATACGGCGCCTCTCAGGGAGGCGAAGGCGACGGACGTTTATATCTGCTCCGGCGATGAGTCAGGCGGCGAATATTGGCAGCCCGAATTTACATATCACGGATTCAGATATGCGTTCGTGTCGGGAATCGGTCTTCCTCTATCTCCCGAAGATGCCGTCGCCGTTTCGCTTTATACGGACGTATTGCCAGCCGGAGATTTTCTGTGCGGCTCTGCCGCGCTGAACGCCATGCACAGAATGTTCGTTATGACAGAAAAGGCGAACATCCATTCTGTTTTTACCGATTGTCCGCAGCGCGACGAGCGGATGGGATGGATGAACGACGCCACCGTAAGATTTGAAGAGATACCGTACAATTTCGAAATCGGGAGGATGTATCCGAAAGTCGTAGACGACGTTTGCGAATCACAGGACGAACAGGGCAGAATAACGTGCACCGCGCCGTTCGTTATCGGCGCGAGACCTGCCGATCCGGTCTGCTCAGCTTTTCTCATCGCAGGGTACGAGTACGTGAAGCGTACCGGCGACGTTTCTTTCGTTGCCGCTCATTATGACTTTTGGCGCAGGTGGGAGGAATATCTGCTTTCACGATCCGACGGATTCATTGTCGGATATACGTACTACGGCGACTGGGCCGGTCCGGCCGGAAGCTGCGTGTCCCAGGAGGACGCGAGGTCGTCGGCGACGCCCGGAATATTGATGTCGACCGGATATTCCTATCTTAATTGCGTTATTCTCGCTTATTTTGCGTCAATGCTCGGTCTCGGTGGAGGCGCGGGCAAGTGGAAAAAAACTGCCTCCGCTATCAGAAAAGCGTTCCTCGACAGGTGGTACGATCCTGCGACCGGCAAAATAGCCGGCGGCTCGCAGGGAAGCCAGGTTTTCGCGCTGAAGCTCGGCCTCGTTCCGGAGGAAGGCAGGCAGGCGGTATTCGACGTTCTCGCTGCCGGAATCACGGCGAACGGCATGAAATTTACCACAGGCAATCTCAATACGAGATATCTGTTCGAGATCCTTGCGGAATTCGGCCGCGTTGACCTTGCATACGGGATGCTGAAGGACGAGAGATATCCCGGCTTCGGATATATGCTCGAAAACGGGGCCACCACCGCCTGGGAAAGGTTTGAACTTAAAAAGAATCCGGATATGAATTCCCATAATCATCCTATGTACGCGGCCTCGGACAGATGGTTCTACGCTTATATCCTCGGGATCGGCATTCCGGATGAGGCGGCTCCGGGCGAACCGCTTTATACCGTTCGTCCGTATATGCCGGAGGGATTGCTTTCCGCGCAGGGATATACCGAGACGCAAACGGGGCGGCTTTGCGTCCGCTGGAAGAAAACGTACGGCTCCGTTCAGCTTTCCGTGACAGTCCCGTACGGAGCTTCATGTGAGATATTTTTCGGAGGCAATAACATAAAGGTCGGTTCAGGCGAGTACATGTTCAATTCGGACCTTTGAATCAGCTCCCGACCGGATCCGCAGGTGAGTGCCGGTAATGAAAAAAATTATTCTCGTTTTCAGGATAATGATCGATTTTTTCAGGAGAAGAAAGCTCATCGCCGTTGTATTTATTTCGGCGGCGTTACTTTTCGGCGTAAGCTTTCTGACCGTGCTCGGCGGATTTGTTTCATATTTTTCCGACGTCGACAGCGTTGACGACATGCAGTGCCGGCACGTTGTTTCATTCGTGAACGGGCAGTCCGCCGGTGAGGCGGACGCGTATTGCGGCAACCGCTTTTTCAGAAACAAGCGGTACACTGAGCTGAATTCCGCCGCCTCGGCGCCCGACGGAACGAGGTATTACGTTGCCACGTTCTACGGCGATTCAGACACTTTGCTGTATTACGTATGCCGGGACGGAAGACTGACCTTCACCAAAAACGAACTGAGCGGCGCTGAACCGGCTGTATTCGTATCCGCCGATCTGAGTCCCGCCTCGGGCGGGAGGATACGGCTGCCTTTCTGGGAAACGGAGTTTACGGTCGCCGGAATCATTGACGATCCGATGGGAAAAGTGATAGTCGTTCCGCGCGTTTGGTTTGAAGAAGCCGGCCTGAAAGCTTCAAGGATGACTTTCCACACCTCGCGAAAATTGTCCGTGTTTGAGGAAAAGCGGCTTCAGCACGATCTTTGCGGCGACGGGAACGCCAGACTGACCGGCGGCGTTACTTATGGGGAAGCGGTGCGCAATAATTCCGTCGACCTGACAGGCTGCTCCGTCATGGCTTTGATCGTCCTGATGCTCGGCTTCTATCTGTTCAATTACGCTTCGGAGAAGAACCGGTACACGTACAGCCTCATGGGCATCCTGGGCTCAGGCAAGGGCGACACTTTGCTGATCCTTATTCTGGAGCGTATTCTTTCAACGTTCCTCGTGATGGCAGCCTCTTCTGCCGTTCACTTTTTTATTCGCGATCTTCTTCACGGCTTTATGATGATCCCGAAGTGCCGGATGGGTATCGGGGAGTACGCTGTCGCCGTGGGTATAGTCGTATTGGCGGCCGTGTTTTCTTCGATCCCGTTTGCGGTTTACTACATCAGAAATTCATATACAACGGTGGTGAAGCATTATGAGTAAGCTTCATTTGATATTGAAATTGATACGGCAGCTGAGATCGAAAGCCGTATTGCTGATGCTGATAACCGCCGTTGCCGGATTTGCGGTTGTATACGTTTCCGGCCTGTACCGACTGCCGCGCCTGTATCAGAACAGGCTGGACAGTCTTTCGGAATCCGGAGAATTCATTTATTTCGATACGCTCGGGCTTAAAACAGACGTTGAAAAGGATATTTCAGCCATGCCGGGAGTCAGAGATATCGCATATACGGCGTATATCGGAAATCTGATCTGCGGCGACAATACGTATTTCCTTAAAGCTGTTTCGTCAGAAATCTGCTTCGACGGTTTGAATTCCGGCCGTAACGTCGGCGAAGACGGGAGTATGCCGCTGATCGTCTGCTCCGGCTCTGCCGCCGGCAGCCTTGCGCGGGACGGGATTGTCAACGCCAGACTTGTAATAGGGGCCAGATCCCGGAATACGTCTTTCAGAATATGCGGTACCGTCCCCGACGACGTGCCGGTTTTGAACTTTCAGACCGGATCGAACGCGGTTTCAGCGTATGATATGTTTTCGCCCTGCGGCAACGATGTTTACGCTTACGCCGGTGATTCTCTTATGAATCTTTTGCGTGATCATTACAATACGGATGACAGCATCTTTTATCCGGCCAACGGCGTGATATTGTTTGAAAAAGACGCGGATCAGGATGCGCGCAATGCGGTGACGTACGCTCTGCTTGAAAGAAATATCAGCATTCAGTCGCCTGATGCGATCGAGGCCCGGACCAGGGCGGTATCGAAAAACAGCATCGATACTTATTCGGCGATTCCGCTTCTGATCATGGCGCTGTCGCTTGCGGCGAGTGCGGCGCTGATAGTTATGTCCGTAGACAGCGAAGCAAAGACCATTGCCGTCATCGAACTGATCGGCTGCTCGGGAAGGATGGGCGCCGCGCTGCTGATATGCACTTTCGGAGTCCTTATTCTGCCCGGTGTGATCGTTAATTCCATATTGCTGCTCGCTGTGAATTTCAGCGGAATACAGCTTGTCGACAACGTCATGCTCACCAGCGGCAGCTTCGGTGAGCTGGCGGCAACGGCCCTCGTATTTCTGGTCATAATCGCGGCGGTTTCGCTGCTTATGACGCGCGGCCGGTCGTATGCGCAGAGAAAGATAGAGGAGATGTGATAATGGCTGTCGTCGTAATGAAAAAAATATGTAAAACGTTTACGCTGAAAGATATGTCGGTGAAAGCGCTGGACAACGTCGATCTGTCGGTTGAAGAGGGCGAAATGCTGGCGATAACCGGGGCTTCCGGCTCGGGCAAAACGACTCTTCTGAATATAGCGGGTCTTCTCGATAGACAGGACAGCGGCGAGCTGGAGCTCTTCGGAAAGACTGTTGATTTTTCGAAGGATTCGGCGAACGCCCGCATAAGAAATAAACGTATAGGATTCGTGTTTCAGGATTATTCGCTGATGGCCGGCGAAAATGCCGTTTTCAACGTTATGCTGCCGCTGTATTTCAGTAAAATACCATTACGTAAAATGAAAAAAGCTGCGCTTGCGGCGCTGGACAAGGTTGGCTTCCCGCGTTCTCACCTGAAAAACAAGGTGAAATTTCTTTCCGGCGGCCAGAAGCAGCGCGTCGCGATCGCAAGGGCGCTGGTGAACGATCCCGACCTGATCCTGGCGGACGAACCCACCGGAGCGCTCGACAGTGAGAGTTCGAAAATGGTCATGGATATATTGAAACAGCTTAACCGTGACGGCAGGACCGTTATCGTCATTACCCACGACCCGCTCGTCGCCGGCGAATGTGCGAGGGAGGTGCGGCTTTCGGACGGAAGAGTCGTACAGAGCCGGGACGTATAGACCCGGAGAAGCTTGTTTTTCGTACGCAAAAGAGGATTTCGGCTGATTGCGGCTGAAAACTCACGACACTTTCAAATCGTTGCACGGCAAGTTCGGCCGTGCAAAGTCCGGGATTCCGGCAGGCAATGCCCGGCGGGGCAATGCACGGCTGCGATCTTTGCGCGGGCTGCGATCTTTCCGTTGACAGCGGACGCTGATTGGTGTATTATTGGTGAACCATATGCTGATGTGGCGAAATCGGCAGACGCAATGGACTTAAAATCCATCGGATCAAAAATCCGTACCGGTTCAAGTCCGGTCATCAGCATATTATAAAGCCGGAGGAACATTGATTCTGTCCGGCTTTTTGATTTTTTTGAACATCTTTACCGTCTTTATGCCGTCTTTCTCGTTAATTGAATCGTTTATGCGGCGGAATCCGTTTTTTACGTAAAAATTTTCGGCGGTCAGCTCGGCATTCACGGTAAGTCCGGATTCTCCGGTGGCATTTGCGACAGCCGAAATCAGCGCGGAGCCGACTCCTTTCCGGGAATAATCAGGACTCACGAAAAGCAGCACAATGTGAGATATTGCTTCGTCGCATGCAAGAACGCCCGCGGCGTCGCCTGTCATGCCGTCAACGGCTAAATAATATCGGAACGGATTGAATACGCGCGCTTTTTCGATAAGTTCGTAAAATGAGCGCACGCCCTCGTCGCTCCAGCTGTTTTTCAAGGTTTGGTCAAAAATTGTCCTTACGAGATCCAGACAGCCATCGGGAGATGCGGACCGGTTCTGAGGAATGATCGTGATCATCGACTTCGCGCTCCTCCGTGATTTTGCTTTTCGCGTGATGCCTTCGGACGCTTTTCGGACGTAAAAACAAAATATCCGTCTTCTTCGAAAATCTTCACCCCTCCGAAAACGGAAATCAATTTATTCTTGTACCAAAGCTTTCTTTTAGTGACGAGAAACAATCTTCCGCCGCAGGACAGATGGCGGAATGCGCCTTCGATAAATCTTTTCGCGACCGAAAAATCGGTATGATAGGGAGGATTTGACAATATGACCGTATAGTCATTGTCCGGGAGTGCGCTGAATCCGTCAGATACGAACAATCTTACTCTCGCGCGTTCGTGAGGCAGGAGAGCACTGTCCGCATTGATTCCGGCACGTTTTACGCTTTCAGGGTCAATATCGCACATGTCAACGGCGGCCCCGGATATGGCGGCGCTGATTCCGACGATCCCGGAACCGCATCCCAGGTCAAGGACTTTATCGTTTTCTCCGAATTCGCATTTTCCGAGCATAGCCAACGTACCTTTGTCAGGATGACGCGGTGAAAACATGCAGCCTGATGACGTGATCAGCATTTTTCGTCCCGTCGGGCGGTGGGTGAATTCATATCCGTACTCTTTGCTGATTTCTGACGGTGAAGCTGATGCTGATGCTGTTTCGGTTATGTTGATGTCCATTGGCTCTCTCCTTTGATGAAAGTATAGTTAAAACGCCGCCGGGTGTCAATTCCGTCCGGCTTCCGGAATACGGCCGGAAAAACGGTCGGTAATACGGTATTCAAGTTTCAGGCTATGACGTCTTGGCAGGGTTTCAACAGCAATTTTGAATATTTTAATGTCAGCGGATGTTTATCGCGGGAGCGGTTTCAGCCGCATTCCGCCAAAATCGGCATTTGCGGCTGAAAATTCAAAACAGGTTTCAGCCGCATTCCGTCAAAATCGGCATTTGCGGCTGAAAATTCAAAACAGGTTTCAGCCGCATTCCGCCAAAATCGTCACTTGCGGCTGAATTCCCAAAATGGCTCCGCAGTTGGCAATATCAGGCGTTATGCGCAACCATCCTTTCGCACTTTAAGTGTGAATTCAGCAGTCAAGAATTATGATTCCTGTTTCTTTCGATCTCCGTCAGCGGCTTACAATTAACCTTTCTTACCTCACTAAACGATTTAACAATCATACAATTACACGATCAAACGCTTAAACGATCATATGAATTCGCCTGTTTACCTGGTTTTTTGTCATTTTTATGCCGAACGGGACCGAACGGAAACCGAAACCGCGAAATGAAACTCTTGACAACCCCGTCGCGTCAATATATAATCGGACCGTCCGCTGGGGGCGCTGAAGGCTGAGATTAGCCGCGCACGCGGCTTTGTCCCCTCGAACCTGTGTAGGTAATCCTACCGTAGGGAAGCGGTTGACTCCTTCTTATGACGGTATGATTATTGGAAAGGAGTTTTTTTATGGAAAAAATCACAAGATCTTCCGGCAACGTCAAAATTTCGGCGACTCAGCGTTTGGTTGAGAGCGCGGTCCTCCTCGCGATGGCAGTCGTTCTGTCGATCCTTAAATTCTTCGAACTGCCTTACGGCGGCTCCGTCACCATAGCGTCGATGCTTCCCGTTATCATCATCGCATACAGACACGGGATCGCTTACGGACTGATTTCCGCATCCGTTTACGGCGGCATACAGCAGCTTCTCGGATTGAAGAATCTAAGCTATTTTTCAACGTGGCAGTCCGTGCTGACGATCATTCTTCTCGACTATATCGTGGCGTTCGCGGTCATCGGACTTGGCGGTATTTTCAGGAACAGATTCGGCGGAAACCAGTCGCTTCAGCTGATGGCGGGATCTCTTCTCGTTTGCGTATTGCGCTATCTCTGCCACGTTATTTCCGGCGCTACCGTATGGGCCGGACTTTCGATCCCGACCAGAGGCGCGATCGCTTATTCGCTTGCGTATAACGCGACGTATATGATCCCGGAGACTATCGTCCTCATTGCTATGGCTAATTTTATCGGTTCGTCGCTCGACTTCCGCTTCAGTACACCGGTACGGGTTACGCGAAACCATGACAACCGGGTGCCGGTAATGAATATTATCGCGGTGCTTCTGATAACCGCCGCGGCGATTTTCGACGTCAGGATGATATTCATTCACCTTCAGGACGCTGAATCTGGCAATTGGAATATCGGCGGACTCGCGAACGTCAACTGGCTGCTCGTCGGGATCGTGACCGGTATCGCCGTTGCCGCCGCCGCTGCTTTGATCATCGCCGGTATAGTGATGAAAAAGAAATCCCGGGAAAGTAAATAACGAATACGTCCGCAAATCATGAAAAGCTCAGGATCCGTTAAAATTCTCTCCGTAGGCAACAGCTTTTCCGTCGACGCGACGGCTTATCTCTGTGATATCCTGAAAGCGGTTGGGTACAGCGACGTCACGCTTGGGAATCTTTATATCGGAGGATGCTCGCTCGAGACGCACGCGAAAAATCTTTCCGCTCCCGGCACGAAGCCTTACGTTTTCTATTACTGCCGCGGCGGAGAATGGGAAAATTCCGGAGAGGTCAACATCCGCGACGTCGTCAATATTCATGACTGGGACGTTGTCACGCTTCAGCAGGCCAGCCATTTCAGCGGAATGCCCGAAACGTTCGATCCGTGGCTCGGCATTCTTAAGGGATATATCAAAGACCGCCTTCCGTCGGCCCGGATCGCATGGCACATGACCTGGGCGTATCAGCGCGATTTTACAGGAAGCACGTTTGCGGGATACGGATTCGATCAGGATGAAATGTACAGACGGATTATTGGCGCGGTTCGCGGGAGGATAATGACGGCTGAGGATATCGATTTTATTATTCCCGCCGGAACCGCCATTCAGAATATGCGTTCCGGTTCGTTCGGAGACATTCTTACGAGGGACGGATTTCATCTGTCCGTTCCTCTCGGAAGATTTGCCGCCGGACTCGTCTGGGCCCGCGCCGTATCTGGAAATCGGATAAATGAGCTTCCGCCGTTTCCGCTGCCCGGAGCGCTTTCTCCTGAAGAAGGAGAAGAGCTTCTGGAATGCATCGAAAACGCTTTTGCCAGTCCTTTCGAAGTATCCTGAGCAGGCGCCGGACCGGTTCGCGCACCGGGGCTGACGCGGCCGCGATCACGCCGTTAAAGCACCGTTACAACTCTCTCTGACCGCCAACCTTTATTCTTGACAGTACGCCGCGCGTGCGGGTATAATCAAGGGAAGGTTAATAAACCTTCCAAACGAAAGGAACAGACGGTTTTATGGAAAAATTGGGACTTAACGTGATCCGTGAAAAATATCTCAGCTTCTTTGAAAGCAAAGGACATTTGAGGCTTCCGAGCTTCTCACTTGTTCCTAAAAACGACCCGAGCCTTCTGCTCATCAACGCCGGTATGGCGCCTCTCAAACCGTATTTTACCGGAGCAGAGATTCCGCCGAGGCGGAGGGTCACCACGTGTCAGAAATGCATCCGTACCCCGGATATAGAAAACGTCGGAAAGACGGCCCGCCACGGCACTTTCTTTGAAATGCTCGGAAATTTTTCGTTCGGAGATTATTTCAAAAAGGAAGCCATATCGTGGGCGTGGGAGTTTCTCACGCAGGTGATGGAAATACCCGAAGACCGCCTTTACGTTACCGTTTACAAGGATGACGACGAGGCCTTCGATATCTGGCATGAACAGGAGAAAGTGCCTGCCGGGCGCATAATCAGGATGGGCAAGGAGGACAACTTCTGGGAGCACGGCACGGGTCCGTGCGGTCCCTGCTCCGAGATCCATTTCGACCGCGGCGAAAAATACGGCTGCGGCAAACCCACCTGCGGAGTGGGATGCGACTGCGACAGATATATCGAAGTCTGGAATCTTGTTTTCACCCAGTTCGACCGTCAGGAGGACGGCTCCTACGCAAAGCTTAAAAGCGCCAATATCGACACCGGAATGGGACTTGAAAGACTCGCGTGCGTTATGCAGGACGTCGACAATCTTTTCGAGGTCGATACGGTCCGCAAGATCCTCGACACCGTCTGCGAATGGTCGGGAAAGAAATACGGAGACGACTGGAATAACGACGTATCCATCCGCGTTATCACCGACCACATACGTTCTACCGTAATGATGATCGGAGACGGAGTCGTTCCGTCAAACGAGGGCCGCGGGTACGTGCTCAGACGCCTCCTGAGAGGGGCGGCGAGACACGGCAGGAAGCTCGGAATCAGAAGATCGTTCCTGTCCGAACTTGCCGACGTCGTCGTCGAGCTTTCCGGAGACGCTTATCCTGAGATCAGGGAAAAGCAATCGTATATAAAGAAAGTCATCCGGATCGAAGAGGAACGCTTTGACGCCACTCTTGAGCAGGGAATGAATCTTCTTTCCGCCGCGATCGACGAGATACGAGCCGGCACGCCGGAGGGTGAAACGCCCGTTCTTTCCGGAAAGACGGCGTTCAGGCTTCACGACACCTACGGTTTCCCGCTCGATCTCACAAAAGATATTCTCAGGGAGAACGGGATGGCAGTGGACGAAGACGGCTTCAGAGCGGAAATGACCGCTCAGCGCACGAAAGCCCGCGAAGCAATCAGGGACAGGGAAAGCTCCTGGGCCGCAGGAGAGCAGCTCGTCGTGCCCAAGGAATGTCCGCCGACCGTGTTTGACGGATACGGTTCGCTGTGCGAAAAGGCTCGCATCCTGTACGTATTGAAGGACGACGGAACAGTTCTGCCGGCTCTCGGCGAAGGGGAAAAGGCTGTTATTATTACCGACAGGACCGTTTTTTACGGCGAGAGCGGCGGACAGGCGGGAGACAGAGGCGTCATCAGGACCGACACCGGCGTATTTACCGTATTGAATACTACAAAATCGAAAGACGGTATTTTCAGGCATATCGGCGAATGCACGGAGGGATCTCTCGAAAGCGGGGACGAGGCTGAGCTTTGCGTCGACAGGCGCCTGAGGCTGGCGACTGCCAGAAACCATTCCGCAACGCATCTCCTTCAAAAGGCTTTACGGATCGTGCTCGGCGATCACGTCCATCAGGCCGGTTCGTCCGTGAGCGGCGACAGGCTCAGGTTCGATTTCAATCATCTTCAGGCTATGACCGCGGATGAGCTGCGCCGCACCGAACAGATCGTGAATGAAAATATTTACGAGGCTCTTGAAGTGGTTACCCGCGAGATGAATATTGACGACGCGAAAAAGTCCGGCGCGACGGCGCTGTTCGACGAAAAATACGGAGACGTGGTGCGCGTCGTGTCAATGGGCGACTTCAGCGTGGAGCTTTGCGGCGGAACTCACGTCAGTAACACGTCCGGCATAGGATTGTTCAAGATCGTGCACGAAAGCGCCGTTGCCGCCGGAGTCCGCAGGATCGAGGCAGTTACGGGAGAAGCCGCCAGAGCCCTTTATCTCGAGGAGGAGGCATTGCTTAACGAAACCGCGGACGTGCTGAAAGCAGGCAGAGCGGAGACCGTGTCGAAGGCAAAACAGCTTTCCGATCTTTACAAAAACGCCGTAAAGGAGCTTGAAAACGCGAGAATGGCTTCCGCAAAGGCGGATTCCGCGAAATTGATAGACGACGCGCCGGTAGTAAAGGGAATCAGGATCGTAACCGGCCGGTTCGACGAACTCGACGGAGACGGGCTTCGCGAAATGTGCGATCAGCTCAGGCAGAGCGCCGGAGACTGCGCCGTTCTTCTGGCTTCCGGCAAAGGCGACAAGGTAACGATAGTTTCAATGTGCTCAGGCAGCGCCGTCGCGGCCGGAATAAATTGCGGAAAGCTCGTCAAAGCTGCCGCGGCGATCTGCCAGGGAGGCGGCGGCGGACGTCCGGATATGGCGCAGGCGGGAGGCAGGGACGTTTCGAAAATTGACGGGATGCTGGCCGCGGTACCCGGACTCGTCTGATTTCGCTCCGCCGGTTTTTATGCCGTTCATGCCGTTTTGCTGCGGCGTCCGGCTCGAAAGGAGAACATTATGAACAGTTGTATTTTTTGCAAAATTATTAAAGGCGAAATACCGGCCTCGGTCGTTTACGAGGACGAGTATTGCATCGCTTTCAGGGATATCGCGCCTCAGATGCCGGTGCATATCGTCGTCGCCGCGAAAAAACACGTTCCGTCTCTGCTCGGATTCGCCAACGGTGAAAAGGAATTTCTCGGCGGGATCCAGCTCGCGATAGCGAAGATCGCCCGTCTTGAGGGCCTCGGAGAGAACGGCTTCAGAGTCGTCAACAACTGCGGCGCCGACGCTCATCAGTCGGTACCGCATTTGCATTATCATCTGCTCGCCGGAGGCGATATGGGTGAAAGGATCGTATGAATTCCGACTGGACTGATCTCAAATTCAGAATAGCGTCGCGCGATCTTGAAAAGGCTTCCGCCATTGCCGAAATGTGCGTCGGCGGGGGCATATACGTCGAGGATTATTCCGATCTTGAAGACTATATCTCCGGCTTTATGCCGGACGAGCTCGTGTCCGATGAGCTGATGGAGGCCGCTTCCGACAGGGAGCACGCCGTGCTGCACGTGTATATCAGCCCTGACGACAGCCCCGCGGAGGCAATGGCCTTTATGACGGAACGCCTGAACGCCTCCGGCATACTGTTCGAGGCCGTCGACGAAAAGGTCAGGGAAGAAGACTGGGCGAACAACTGGAAGCAGTATTTCAAGCCTCTTCCCGTGGGGCGCGGTCTTATAGTCGTTCCCACGTGGGACGACAGCGTGCCGCCGGAGTACTCGGGGCGCACGCGGATAGTGATCGATCCCGGAATGGCGTTCGGCTCCGGACAGCACGAAACGACGAGACTGTGCCTTGAAATGATCGAAAAATATCTGAAATCCGGCGAGAGGGTGCTCGACGTCGGTACGGGTAGCGGGATCCTCGCGATCGGCGCATTGCTGCTCGGAGCAGGCGAGTCAGTCGGCATCGATATCGACCCGCTTGCCGTCAGAATTTCCCGCGAGAACGCGGAGCGCTCCGGACTGGGCGGCAGATTCACTTCGGAATGCCGCGACCTCGCCGGCGAGACGGAAGGGAAATTCGGCCTGATAGTTGCAAATATTGTCGCCGACGTCGTAATAAGGCTCATACCGGATACGCGTCGTCTTCTCGCTGACGGCGGCATGATCATACTTTCGGGGATAATCACGGAAAGAAGGCGGGACGTCGAAAACGTTCTGTCCTGTTGCGGATACGAAGTGGCCGATTCGGCCGAATTGAAAGGATGGTGCGCCCTGGCCGCGCGCAGAACCAACAACAAAAGGGAGGTAACTACATGAATTTTGAAATGCTTCATCCTGCTGACCAGCTTGTTATGCTTATGGAGAGAGTTTACAAATACGGAATGACGACGACATCCGGCGGAAATCTTTCCGTTCTTGATGGAAACGGCGATATCTGGATCACGCCCGGCTCCGTCGACAAGGGATCCCTCACGAGAGCGGATATCATTCAGGTAAAGCCCGACGGAACGATCATAGGAAACCACAAGCCTTCCAGCGAATTTACGGTGCATGAGCGCATTTACAGGACGCGTCCGGATATCCGAGGAATACTTCATGCTCATCCTCCGGCGCTCGTTGCCTTCTCGATCGTGAGAAAGATCCCGGAAACGAATCTTATTCCCAATTTCGCGCAGGTGTGCGGAAGCGTTTCGATGGCGCCTTACGACGTTCCCGGCAGCAAGGGACTCAGCATAAAGATCGCAACAGAATTTGAAAAGGGACATAATTGCGTCGTCCTTGAAAATCACGGCGTTTTTGTCGGAGCGACCGATATATTCAATGCTTTCATGGCGTTTGAGACGCTCGACTATTGCGCGAGGCTGCAGATCGAGGCCGAAAAAATCGGAAAGGTCAGACCTCTTTCGGAGAAGCACGTCAGCATTTCCAAAGAGAAGCAGAACGTAAAAATGGGCGAATTCGTTAATAACAATATCTCGAGCGAGGAAAAAGCGGCGAGACGCGATATGTGCAGGTTCATTCACCGCGCCTACGATCAGCAGCTCTTCACAAGCGCCCAGGGAACGTTCTCGGTCAGGCTTTCGGACGGCTCCTTCATAATCACTCCGTATCAGAAGGACCGCAAATATCTGGAAGAAAGCGATCTCGTTCGCATCGTGGGCGAATGGAAGGAGGAAGGAAAGAATCCCTCCAGGTCCGCTATCCTTCACAAAAAAATATACGACAAGCATCCCGAGATAAATTCCGTAATGATCGCTCATGCTCCGAATATCATGGCTTTCGCCGTTACGGACGAGGAATTCGATTCGCGCACGATCCCCGAATCGTATATTATGCTCAGAAACGTCAAAAAAATTCCTTTCGGAGCGAGCTTCCTCCAGCCCGACATGGTCGCGGATATGTTTGACAATATGACGCCGATAGTGCTCGTCGACAACGATTGCGTCATCGTCACCGGCTCGAGTCTTCTTAACGCTTTTGACAAGCTGGAGGTAATCGAATACAGCGCGAAGGCTGTTGTCGCGTCGAAATCGCTCGGCAGCATCGTCGCCATTTCCGATTCGGAAGTCAACGATCTGAGAAAAGCGTTCAATTTTTGACGCATTTCCGCATGACGTTTCATCCCGGCCGGACTGAAGGGAGCGCCGTTTCATTATGGTTCTTGAGATCGTAGCAGCCAATTTTGTGAATTATACAGACGCCGCGGGAGGCGCTGATCGCCTCTCTCCCGAAAAATCAGTATTTCAGATATCAATTGGCGGAAACAGAAGCAGGGAAGGATGGCATTACGTCGTAAACGACGGCAAATGTTCATTCAGGCGCGGACTTTATACCGGCGAGATATTCATAGACTGGAACGACGAATACAAATACAAGGACAAGAGCAAAAAGCAGATAAAACTTGAAACGACTCCGGATTATGAGATATCGTTCAGGGACGGCGGTTCTTTTTACGAATATGCCGAAGCCTGTGCGTCATACGTATGCGCTGACGGCAGGCTGCCTAAATGCCGCGGAAGGAAGCTGTCCGGAAGCAGATGCGTTCCTTCGGAATTCGAAAAGCTTTTCGCAGAAAGCACCGGCCTTCAGAGCGCCGCGGCGTCATCTCTGAATGATCCCGAAAAGCTTAAGCTCGCCGCGCGCATGGCGATGTTCGCGCTCGCGCAAGCATTCAATATTCTCGCGAAATCTGACGATCATTTATTCAAAACGTTTGCTTCCGGAGTGAGAAGATCGTACTTTTTCTCCGTTTCGGGAGGAGGACGCGATACCTGGCTCACCGTACAGTCCGGATTGTGCAAGGTCACCGCTAATCAGGGAACGAGACTTCCGGCTTTTTCCGGACTTGAATTTGCGAATGACGCGGCGGCTGTGGAATTTGTTTATCGGGATCATTCCGGTTCGCGCTTTGACGACGCGTTTTTATTCAAGGGAGCGGAGACGTACGGCTCAGGCATTGACGAGGAAGCCGCGCGCTCCGCTTTTAAAGATTGCTGCTTAAAGGCATGCGAATTTATCAAAGGACGCGAAATTTGATATCACGTCTTTTTTTGCGGAAAAGACCGCTCTGATATCGTTCACGAATCCGGCGGAAATATAATAATTATATTCAAGCGCTTCGCCGCTTCTCAAAGCGAGCGAGCAGAGCGGCGCGATGTAGTTTGTGGCTGCGTCTGCCGGGTCCGGCGATCCGTTATACATGAATCTGCCTTTCTTGAAAAGCTGCGTGTCCGGAACGAACAGACCTATTCCGTAGTCGCTGTCATCTGCCCACGCGCCCCAGAATTCGCTATCCGATGCAGAGACCGCCGTATGGCATTCCGGATGGTAGATCTGATCTCCCCAGAACGGAAGATCCCGCTGATACGTAAGCTCTCCGCCGGTCCACGGAGCGGAGCCTGAATAATAAACGTAATTGCCGAGTGCGCTGACGGTATAGAATGCAGGAAGCTCCTGATGAGCTTTTCCGAGCGGATAGCCGCTGAAATCAATAAATCTGTTCCAGACCGAGATGCCGTCTTCATTCAGAACGTACCTGTTTTCCATGTGGGACAGGCTGTAAATGTCGGGTCTCGCCCAGTCGCGCGGGCGGCATTTTACATATATTTCTTTCCC
This sequence comes from uncultured Ruminococcus sp., assembly GCA_902796205.1. Lineage (GTDB taxonomy): Bacteria > Bacillota > Clostridia > UBA1212 > UBA1255 > UBA1255. The sequence continues at coordinate 19,376 of CADBOE010000056.1, forward strand.
GCTCACGTCGAAATCGAGCAGCCGGCTTCTCTGGTTGACGAGATTTCCGCCCTGAACGGGATTGTAGCACCATACGGAATGATTGTAGAAACCGTTTTTGTAATCTTCGTCGCCCTTGCCGTAGTACGATTGCTGAACGAGTCTTCCGGTGTCGGCGTTGTTGAGCAGATTTCCGTATTCGAGGAAAGGACATTTTTTGTCTTCGAAATAACTAAGACCGCCTCCCCACGCAAGCAGGGCGCCCGCTTTGAAACGGCTGTTTTCCAGAAATACCGTATGGCCGCCTGATGCCGGATGCTCGACCGATTCAAAACCTATACCGTCGATCCGTATCGTTACCGCCGAAGCGGGATCGCGATGCTTCAGAGTCCTGAGTTCTATCTGTGAAATATCTTTTTTCGTTTCGTATTCCAGAAATCCCTCGGTAAGAAAACGGACCCGGCGCACCGTGTCCGACGCCTCGAGAAAAAATGAATCTGACGAGCCGTCGCCGAAAACGAAAGCGATCTCGGCAGGGGCGGACAATTCGTACTCGAGTATTATTCTGTTGAAACTGTCTCCGGTTGCGATGGCGGTTTCGGCGCTGATCACGTTTTTGCCGGGCCGGACGGTCAGTTCAACCGGAAAATGATTATCGATTACGTTCATCGGATTATTACCCCCTGAATATGCTTTCGCAGATTATAAAACGCTTCGCTGAGAAATTCAATATCAGGGCATAGCTCAGGGCATAGCTCTCGCGAGAAAACGTGAAATATCGATGATCAGCGCGTTGGATCGGTTAGCGCCGCGGCCTTGATTTTTAAGGCCTCATGCTGTATTATGTAGGAGCGAAAGCAAGTCGGATTAACCGCCCGGAGATGATATGGATTGGCCACGATAAATGAATATAAATGTCCTAATTGCAACGGAGCGCTCGTGTTTGACAGCACTTTACAGAAGCTGAAATGCACTTTTTGCGATTCCGTTTTTGACGTAGACGCGCTTTCTTCAGGGGATAGCGTGCTCGGGGCCGGAAATAATTCAGATACGCCTCCGCAGAACGTCCAGAATACCTGGGCCGACGGCGAAACCGAAGGACTTTTTACTTACGTGTGCAAATCGTGCGGCGGAGAGATAATAGGTGACGAGACGACCGCGGCCATGAGCTGCCCGTATTGCGGAAATCCCGTGGTCATAATGGGAGCTTTCACGGGAAAGCTGAAGCCTGATTACGTGATTCCCTTTAAGACGACGAAGGAACAGGCCGTACACGCGCTTGAAAACCACCTTAAGGGAAAGATTCTTCTCCCTAAAGTGTTTGCATCGCAGAACAGAATATCCGAAATCAAAGGCGTTTACGTGCCTTTCTGGGTATTTGACGCAGATACGCTCGGCGAATACGCTTACCGCGGCACGAAAGTCAGGCGATGGCAGGACAGATATTACGAGTATAAGGAAACCAGCTATTATGACATCTACCGCGAGGGATATATGAACGTACGTTCGATCCCGATCGACTGCTCCGAAAAATTCGACGATACTTTAATGGAGTCGATCGAGCCGTTCGATTTCAGCAGCGCCGTCGATTTCAAAACGGCTTATCTCGCCGGATATTTCGCCGACAAATTCAACGTCGAGTGGAAAACGAGCTGGGAAAGAGCCGGGCGCAGGATCGCAAACACCGCCGACGTCAGATTCCGCAATACGGTCAGCGGTTATTCCACGGTAAAACAGTCAAACGGTGACCTCTACGTGCTTTCAAAGGAAGCAAAATATGCGCTTTTCCCTGTATGGCTCATGAGCACTACGTGGAACGGAAACGTTTATACTTTCGCGATGAACGGGCAGACGGGCAAATTCGTCGGAGACCTTCCTCTCGATAAGGGAAAATATGCTTTATGGCTTCTCGGACTCGGATTCGGGATCGCTCTGTTGCTGTTCCTGTTATCGCTTCTCATATTCTGACAGCGGGGTGGACGACGTGAAAAATGGAGTAAAAGACGATATGAAATTATATTTAAAAAATAAATCAAAAAGCAAAAACGGTTCAAAAACGAAATACGCGCTTGTATTCGTTTGCGTTTCGCTCCTGCTTTCGGCCGCTTTATCTGTCGTCGCGCTGGCGTCTTCATATTACGGAAACGCGGGACGCGATACGAATATTCCTCTCCGGCTCTTTGTCTGCCTTGCGATAGGCTTTACCGTATCCCTGGTCGTAACGTCGGTCATGAAAGGAAAGCTCAGGACGGTGCGCAAAAACGATTACGCGAATTATTATATCGAGCCGGACGGTTTCTCGCTGACGGTATGCGACGACGTTTTCCGCTATAAGGAAACCGAAAAAAGACGAATACAGCGTTCTGATGACGATTGACGCTTCCTCGGAAAGGTGACGCGGCTATGGCTGACAGGGTTTTCAACTTATATAAAATATGGGCGACTGATCCGTATTTTTCTGATTTTCATAAAGAACTTGAAGCGATCGCGGACGATCCCGCCGCGATACGCGAGCGTTTTTACAAGGAACTCGATTTCGGGACGGCAGGCATCCGCGGAATTATGGGCGCGGGCATAAACAGGATCAATATTCATCTCGTCAGAAAGGTCAGCACGGCTGTTTCACGGTATATCAGGTCTCTCGGAGCCGCTTCGATGAAAAGAGGCGTCGTCATAGGATACGACAGCAGAAACCTCTCGAAGGATTTCGCGCGGGAAGCCGCTTCCGTATTCGCCGGTCACGGGATCAAAGTTTACATCCACGACGATATCTGTCCCGTACCCGTACTCTCCTACAGTGTAAGAGAGCTGAAAACCTCCATGGGCATTATGATAACCGCGAGCCACAATCCG